>JAIEDJ010000141.1 GCA_029068025.1 Oscillospiraceae bacterium
CTCGCGCTTAACGCCGCCATCGAGGCAGCGAGAGCGGGCGCTTCCGGTAAGGGCTTCGCGGTTGTTGCGGACGAGGTACGCAACCTTGCTTCCAAGAGTGCCGAGGCTGCACAGAGCACTACGGAGCTTATTCAGCAAAGTATCGAAGCTGTTGAGTCCGGTTCAAATATTGCTAATGAGACCGCTGAGGCTCTTAACGCTTCCGTTGAGGTCACCAACCAGGCAGTAACTCTGATTGAGGAGATCTCCGCCGCTTCCAAGGAACAGGCTGCGATGATCGAGCAGGTCAACGTAGGCGTAGATCAGATCTCTTCCGTAGTTCAGACCAACGCCGCTACCGCGGAACAGTCTGCCGCATCCAGCGAAGAGCTTAACGGTCAGGCTACGGAGCTTCAGAATCTTACAGGCAAGTTCAAGCTCAAGCGCAGATAAATTTAATATCAATAACGCCCGGATCATTATATTCGGGCGTTTATTTTTGCAAAAGCTCTTGAATTTTATTGTGTTTTATGGTAAAATTTAAATATATGTATATAGGAGGCAGAATATGGAAAAGGTTTTGGTTAAGGCAAGCATATCATATGAAATACTTATTGATAAAGGGATCCTCGACAGAACGGGAGAATTTATCCGTGCTGTCAAAAACACGGGAAAAGCGGCAATTATCACAGATGACAACGTTGATAAGTACTACGGCGACCGTGTGATGAAGTCGCTTGAAAGCGCAGGATTCTCGCCCAAGAAGTACGTGTTCCCGCACGGAGAGTCCTCCAAGAACCACACTACCCTGCTCGGGATCTACGATTTTCTTGCGGAAAACGGCTACACCCGCTCCGACTTTATTGTGGCTCTCGGCGGCGGAGTAGTCGGTGATACAGCTGGTTTCGCTGCGGCTACTTATATGCGAGGTATCGACTTCATTCAGATCCCCACTACCGGGATCTCGCAGTCGGACAGCTCGGTCGGCGGCAAGACCGCAGTCGATATCGGCGGCGGAAAAAATCTTGTAGGCGCGTTCCATCAGCCGAGACTGGTCATCTGCGACACTGACACTCTGGATACGCTGACCCCCGAGTTTTTCTCTGATGGAATGGCGGAGATCGTAAAGCACGGAATGATCAAATCGGCAGAGCTGTTCGATATTCTGTCCACAAAGGATATTAAAGCGAATATGGTAGATATAATGCGCAGAAACGTCACGATCAAAGGACAAGTTGTTGAGAACGACGAGCGAGAAAAGGGCGAGCGTATGCTGCTGAACTTCGGACACACGCTGGCTCACGCTCTTGAAAAGTACTATAATTATACGGGACTTACTCATGGGTACGCGATCTCGATCGGAATGAGTACGTTTACTCACATTGCCGAACGGCGCGGAATGTGCAAGGCGGGAGTTGCCGACAAGCTGGACGCACTGCTTCGCAAGTGCGGTCTGCCGCTCACCGACAACGCGCCGATGGACGAGCTGTTCAAGATCTCGCTTGGCGACAAAAAGCACCTTGCAAATGGTATGAATATCGTGATCTGTCCCGATATCGGCGAAAGCAAGATAGTTAGAATGTCCGTAGATGAATACGCGGACTTCCTGAAAGGTTGAGCTTATGGATCTAAAAATAACACCAAGATCATTAAAGGGTGAAGTTATTGTACCTCCCTCAAAGAGCGTTGCTCATCGAATGATAATAGCGGCGGCTCTTGCGGACGGGACTTCGACGATCTCAAATCTCAGCGGATCGGCAGATATTCTCGCGACTATCGGCTGCATGAAAGCGTTTGGCGCGGATATTGAGTTGAACGGCGATACAGCTGTAATAAGCGGCATAGGCTCTGTTCCCGGATCCGCCGAGCTTGACTGCAATGAATCGGGCTCTACATTGAGATTCCTTATCCCCGTGGCTTGCGCTCTGGGGGTCAACACCGAATTTCACGGCGGCGGAAAGCTCCCTCAGCGGCCGATAACTCCGTTTCTTGAGGAATTCCCCAAGCACGGGATAACTTTCGATCTTTCAAAAGCGGAAAGCGGCGCTTCCCTACCCTGCTCCGTTTCCGGGAAGCTCACTTCCGGGCGTTTCGAGATTGACGGCTGCATTTCATCGCAGTTTATTACCGGACTGATGCTTGCGCTTCCGCTGTTGGACGGGGACAGCGAGATAATATTGACATCGAGGCTGGAATCCAAGCCGTATGTTGACATTACTATGGGAGTGCTGCGCGATTTCGGCTGTGAAGTCACGGAATTCAGCAGCGGTTACTCGGTCAAGGGCGGATCACGGCTCAAGCCGTTTTCGGGAAGTGTTGAGGGAGACTATTCGCAGTCGGCGTTCTTTTATGTGGCGAACGCTCTCGGGTCGGATATCAAGATCAACGGCCTGAATGAGAATTCATCACAGGGAGACAAGCAGATCGCGGAGATCTGCCGCACGTTCTCGGAAAACCGCGCTCCGTTCGAGATCGACTGTTCCGATATTCCAGATCTGGTGCCGATCTTGTCGGTGCTCGGCTGCTTCTGTAAGGGAAAAAGCCGTATTTATAACGCGGCGCGGCTCCGTATCAAGGAGTGTGACCGTCTGGCGGCTATGGAGGATTGTCTTAACCGTATCGGCGGCAAGGTAAGCTCCACGGATGATTCGCTTATTATCGAGGGTGTTGAGAGCTTTAACGGCGGCGAGGTCGTTTGCTACAACGATCACCGAATCGCAATGTCGATGGCAGTCGCCGCAACGCGCTGTACTTCCCCGCTGATAATTCGCGGCGCAGAGTGTGTACGGAAATCTTACCCCGACTTTTTTGAAGTGTACCGTACTATTGGCGGAGAGACTGTCGAAATATAACTTACCGAGGTGATTCATATGTCTATTGACAGATACGATTGGCACTATGACAGCGCGGAAAAGGCTTACCGCGAGCGTAACAACATTACGGGCGAGCTTACCGAGGAGCAATCGAACGAGGTATGCCTATACGCGGCGGATCACATCGGGCTGTTTTTGCGCTGGATAATCGAAAACGGCTTTGAGGGCGAAGAAAGCGACCCGAAGGGCTGTGAGCTTGTTCGCAAGGGCGAGATCACCGGAGCGCAGTATCTTATGGATCATTGCGACGGAAAATTCTGGGATTCTGACATTTGCGGGGAAATAAAACCGTTTGTTGCGGAATATTACGAATCCGATAAGAACCTTTATTTTAACGATCTGGAGGCAATTCCCGATTATAAAATATATGAAACTATATCCGGAGATGCGGAGTTTAAAACGTTGAAGTCTTTTATAGACAAGGCTTACGAGGAATTTAAGAACAGATAATTCGGAGGGAAAATATGTCATCGAGTTTTGACGGAGGAATCAAGCTCTCACTCTTTGGAGAGAGCCACGGCAAGGGGATCGGCGCGGTGCTGGATAATCTTCCGGGCGGAGAAGAGATAGATCTTGACAAGATCGGGGAATTTATGGCGCGGCGCGCTCCAAAGAAGGACGGCACGTCCACAATGCGCAGTGAAAAGGATATTCCCGAGATTTTATCCGGATTGTTTGAAGGAAAGACCACGGGCACCCCGCTTGCGGCTGTTATCATGAACACCGACCAACATTCCGGAGATTACGGCAATATCTCGCATATCGCCAGACCCGCGCACGCGGATTACACGGGATTTCTGCGCTACAACGGCGCGAACGATCCGCGCGGCGGCGGTCACTTTTCCGGCAGAATAACCGCGCCGCTGTGCTTTGCCGGCGCGGTCTGCGGTCAGATCCTCGAGCATCGCGGTATTATCACGGGAGCGCATATCGCTTCTATAAAAAACGTTCGCGATACGGCGTTTGATCCCGTGGGAATAACTGCCGGGACGCTTGATTCGGTAAAGCGCCGCCCCTTCCCTACCCTGTCCGAGGACGCGGAGATGAAAATGCGCGAGGTTATCAATGCCGCGCGTATGGATCTTGACAGCGTTGGCGGCATTGTTGAGTGCGCGGCGGTAGGTTTTCCCGCAGGAATAGGTTCGCCAATGCTTGACGGATTGGAAAATATCATCTCGCAGCTTGTGTTTGCTATCCCCGCCGTTAAGGGGATCGAGTTCGGGTGCGGATTCGAGTGCGCGGAGATGTTCGGCAGCGAGAACAATGACGAATTCCGCATGGATAACGGCAAGGTCGTGACCGATACAAACAATCACGGCGGTATCTTAGGCGGGATAAGCTCCGGTATGCCGATAATTTTCAGAGTGGCGTTCAAGCCCACGCCGTCTATCTCGCGTCCGCAAAAGAGCGTTGATTTTAAAGAGCTTACCGAGCAGGAGCTTGTGATCAAGGGACGGCATGATCCGTGTGTTGTACCGCGTGCCGTTCCGTGCGTTGAGGCGGCGCTGAATATCGCGCTGCTGTCCGCACTGCTCGAAGATCCCAAATTGTGAGGTGAGGGACATGCAAGTTCCGAGAATTCGCATTGACGAGATCGACGATATCTGCGTGCTGATCTGTCATCTTATCTACTCGCTGGGCTGTCCGCTTTCAAAAGAGCAGCTTGCGGAAATAACCTCGTTTGAGGACGCAGTGAATTACTTTGATCTGACTCAGGCTCTGGAAAAGATCAGCGGTCATCTCTGTGATGAAGCGGATATTGACGGAGAAACTGTTTACAGCAACACCCCTATGGGGATCAAGGCCGCTCGGGAGCTGGGCGCTGCCCTGCCCTTATCTGTGCGGGATAAGATGTTCAAGGAGGCTGTGCGCGTTTACACCCGTGACGCTATGAAGAAAAAAGGCTCTTTCCTTGCTGTACGTTACATAAAAAACGCGGACGAGAGTTGTACTGTCGGTATCACCGTAATGGATGAGGACACTGCGCAGCAGAAATACTATATGGAGATCGCCGCAGAGAACACCGAACAGGCGGATAAGATCAAACAGAAGATAAAGGTTGATCCAAAAGGATTTGCAAGGTATCTTGACGGATATTTTAACAAATAAAGATGTGTTGTCATATTTTTTTCCTTTGAAGATTAAAACTCCCGAAGTAAATTGTGCTTCGGGAGTGATTTTTACTGTGGACTTATGAATTTGGAGAGCTGTTATAACAATTATTATGACCGTTTAATGTAAAGCGCAGCGAAAATATTTATTAAAACAAATGCCGAAGCAAAACGGCTCCGGCAAATATCTGTTAATTCGGTTCTTTCACATAGTATGTCATTTTTGTTATTAACATCACAATTCCATATTGTAATGTAATAAACAAAGATGCCTTCCATCCGGGCATTGCAGGTTGAGATTGCTGCCAAAAACCGCTCCATCCGCCCGTATAAACAAAGAAATATAGCGATGGAGGGGAACAAACAGCAAACAGAAAATACATTATTGCAATGGAAAGTAACATACTCTTAATTGTGAGGGATAATTTTTTTACCGCAATTGCAGTAGGTATACATACTATCGTCAATTGAATAAATGTATGAATAATCAAACCCAAATAAGATGGCTCAGAAATTGAAAGCATCAGGTTTGACAAGGGTGGCACAGCAACAACATGATACAGGATCGTAATTCCCCAAATGATTATCGGCAAAAAAACGGTGATCAACTTTTTTGCATATGAGGATTTGAAACTCATAATGTCCTCCTTATTTCAGGAATCCCTCGATGATCTTCTCCTCCGCCTGTTCCTTGGTAAGTCCCAGCGAGCACAGCTTCATTATCTGCTCGCCCGCTATCTTGCCTATCGCCGCTTCGTGTATAAGCTCAGCGTCAACGTTGGACGCGTTCAGCGCGGGCTGTGCGTCTACCCTGCCGTTGTCGGCGATTATCGCGTCGCACGCGGAATGTCCCGTGCAGCGGTTGTTGCCCTCGACAACACTGTAGAACGCCTGATGCGAATTACCTCTCGCGACCGATCTGGAAACAAGATCCGCGCCGCTGTCCTCGCCTTCGAGCTTCACATTGAAGTTTGTAACAGCGTCCTCCTCGTTATCTGTCATAATGCGCTCGCGAACTATGATCTTGGCGTTCTTGCCGAGCGTCGCGCTGGTCGTGCGGGTGGAACGGTCAACACCGCCGAGCTGTATAGTATCCATTTCAAGCTGTGAATTTTCCTTAAGAAAACACTCTGTGACGGGGTCGATCTTCTTAAGACCTTTGCCGCTACCCGTTCCGATATGCTTTTCCTTGTAAAGCACAGACGAATTCGGCTCGAGGAAAAAGCGGTGGATGCCGTTGTGGCGCGCGTCCTCCTCGCCATCGTTATGCACGCCGCAGCCCGCGACGATAACAACATCCGCGCCCTCGCCGATGTAAAAATCGTTATACACAAGATCGTCAATGGCCGCTTTGGTAACACAGGCGGGAATAAACACCGTTTCGCCCTTGGTGAAAGGCTTTACGGTGATATCAATGCCGGGCTTGTCGGTTTTTGAGGTGATGGTGATGTTTGCCGAGGACTGACGCCCGGCGCACTGAGAGTCCTCGCGGATATTGTACGCGCCTTGGAAGCCGTTTTCGACATCATAATCGGAGATGACCTTGAGCATTTCCTTTGAAATGTCATTGAAATTCGTGTTCATCAGATCGCTCATTTTTTCTCCCCCATTCTTCTTGGACAAGCGCAGGTGTATTCGCCCTGAAGCAGTGCCGGCAGTATTTCCTCGCGGCTGCCCGAGATTCGGATCTTTCCGTCCGCGACTACTATAATGTCGTCCGCAATTTGCAGAATACGCTCCTGGTGTGAAATTACGATCAGCTCACCTTGTGAGTTATTGCGTATCTCCTCGAAGGTCTCCACCAAACGCGAGAAGCTCCAGAGATCGATACCCGCCTCGGGCTCGTCAAATACCGAGAGCTTTGCGTTCCTCGCGAGAACAGTCGCTATCTCGATTCGCTTTGCTTCGCCGCCCGAGAGCGCGCCGCTCATTTCGCGGTCAATATACTCATCAGCGCACAAGCCGACTTTTCCGAGCAGATCACACAGCGCCGTATGATCAAGACTGCCGTCTGCCGCAAGCTCCAACAGATCGCGGACAGTCAATCCCTTAAAGCGCACGGGCTGCTGAAACGCGTATGCAACGCCCTTATTCGCGCGGTCAGTGATATCCAGATCTGTGATATCCTCGCCGTCGAAAAGTATCTGCCCCGAGGTAGGCTTCTCCACGCCCGCGATGAGCTTTGCGAGAGTGGTCTTTCCGCCGCCGTTAGGACCGGTAATAACGGTAAGTCTGCCCTTGGTCTTGCAGGAAATGCCGTTTATAATAGGTTCTCCGCCGGGCAGGCTCCAATAAAGGTCTTTTATTTCAAGCAAAATATTGCCCCCTTATTTAAAATCGCTCTTTTTGTCAAGATATACTTAATACCTATTTATCCGCTATGTATTATAACATATTTTTCCCGAATTGTCAAGAGCTATTTTCTTTTCCAACAAATTTGTTGTTTTATCCTAAATACTCAAATCGGTTATAGAAATCGTCCTCGTCGGCAAACTTTGAACTTGAGTAACAGTAAAGGTTATAATTTGAATTTCTGTTTATTCGATAACAAAATCTAATGCTGAAGTCCTCAGTCGGACAAACCTCTTTCCAATATAAATAAAAATCGTAAAACCATCCAAAGTCGCATGGAGCAGGCTTATCCTCTTCAAATTCCAACAGGAAATCCAGATGTATGCTAATTTCACCGGATGGATATAATAATGTAATGTCCGGATTATATGGAATTCCTTGTGTTGTAAAGAAATCGTTCAGATAATTTTCACAGATCCTTCTTTTTATTAAAGCGGTTTTGTAACCGTCATTGTCGTAATCGCACTCTCCTTTGCACGCCGAAATAGTAAATCTAAGTCCATCCAGTTCATAAATGAAAACATCTGTCTTAGGGATACCCATAAATTGGTAATTTTTAATGGAATTGTAATGCTTTTCAATTAGCACTGCGTTTGGATAATGCTCCTTGGCATACGCTTTGATCGCCTTCGTATTCATCCGGGCTTGATACTGCTTTGGAGAGAGCATAAGATTTTTGTCAAGAATAAAGATCGTCAGCACCGCCGCCGCAATAACGCTTATGATCGTAATAAGCCGTATTTTAAAGCGTTTTTTCTTTTCGGCAAGCCACAAAGCCGTTATCTCTCCATCGCTGATCGGATTTTCACCCCGGCAGTACGGACAATTATAATTCCCGGTGTCGATCTTCTTTCCGCAGCTTTGACATTTGATCTTCATCATATGATCCTTTCAATACAACCAAATGACTTTACACCTGTTGCGGCGGATTATCCCTGATAAAATCCTCAATCAAGTTTCCGGCGTAACGGCAAAGCTCCGGGCACGGACGCTTCTTGTAATATTCCGCGGTGCGCGGCTCGGGTGTGGCGGATTCCTCCGCTTTCTCAAGCCCCAGCAGCTCGCGGCAGATTATGCTCCCGTTATCCGAGCGGAATTTCGCGGCGCAGGCGCGTATCTTTTCATACAGATCCTTCTTACCCTCAAGATCTTTAGGCTCGGAATAGCCGTAGAGTGAGCTTAACACGAAAACCACTCCCGAGAACGTCCCGCACACCTCGCGCAATCTGCCCATGCCGCCGCCAAAGCCGCTTGACAGCCGCGCTGCGGCGGCTTCGTCAAGTCCGAGCTCCTTCGCGAACGTCACTGCTATCGCTTGGGTACAGTTGTAGCCCTTGAGGAAATTTTCGTAGGCGATATCGCCCTTTGAAACACTGTCAGCCATTATTCTGTCGCTCCTTGTAAACCATGACCGTTGCTTCGGACTCCTGTTCAAAGCCCAGGCGTTCGTAATATTCAACAAGCGCCTTGTGCTCCGCAACTAAAAAGAAATGCAGATAATTCCTGTATTTCTCCTTGACTATATGGAGCAGAGCTGAGCCCAGACCGATCCCTTGATATTCGGGATCGACCAGCAGATAGTGAACATAAGCGGCAATCTCTCCGTCATCAATGGCGCTTATCAGTCCGACCAGCTTATCACCGTCCCAGGCGGTGTATACTGTATCGCAGTTTTGGAGCGCCTTTAACAGGCGCTCCGGATATTTGCCGCTTTCCCAATTAACGGAGAGGAACAGTCTTTCAAGCTGCTCCGCCGTGAAGCTCCGCGCGTTGGTGTAATGTATCGTCACTTGCAGAATTCCTCTACAGCGTCCGCGATAGGATCCGCGGCGGTAGTCTCGGTAAGCTCCAACAGACCGCTGTCAACCAGCTTTGCAAGCTCGGGATCGATAGGCAGCTTTGCGAGCACTTTAAGATCAAATTTCTTCGCTGTATCGTCAATGTGGCTCTCGCCGAACACGTTGATATGCTTGCCGCAGTCGGGGCAAAAAGCGTAGCTCATATTTTCAACTAAGCCGATGATCGGAACATTCATCATATTCGCCATTTTAACAGCCTTGCCGACGATCAGAGAAACAAGCTCCTGCGGCGAGGTAACCACGATAATTCCGTCAAGCGGTATCGACTGGAACACGGTCAGCGGAACGTCGCCCGTTCCAGGAGGCATATCCACGAACATATAATCCACATCATCCCAGATAACGTCTGTCCAGAACTGCTTTGCCGTACCCGCGATAATAGGACCGCGCCAGATAACCGGGTCGGTATCGTCGGGGAGCAGCAGATTCACGGACATTACCTCAATGCCCTTCTTGGTCTTTACCGGGAAAATGGCGTTTTCGTTGCCCTGCGCCTTTTCCTTAAGCCCGAAAGCCTTAGGAACGGACGGCCCCGTTATATCCGCGTCAAGTACAGCAGTCTTGAAGCCGCGTCTGTTCATAAGAACAGCGGACAGGCACGTTACCATGGACTTACCAACTCCGCCCTTGCCACTTACAACACCAATGACCTTCTTAATGTTTGAAAGCTCGTGAGGTTTTTCGATCATGCTCTCGGGCTGACGCTCCGAGCAGCTTGCGGAACAGCTTCCGCAATCGTGTGTACATTCACTCATAATAAATTCTCCTTATTTAAATTTGCAGCTTTCCGCACCGCATAAACGCGCAAGGCGTGTTTATGCTATCACGCGTCCGCTGCGTTTATTTAACCAATTCTTTTGCAAAACTCTCACCGTCGACGCTGCCGTCAACTCCGAGCAGTTCAAGCGCCGTTGCTCCGATATCGCCGAAGCAGTCTCTTGTGCCGAGGTTTCCGGGCTTTATCCGCTTGCCGTATACAAGCACCGGGATATATTCGCGCGTGTGATCGGTTCCGCTGTGGCACGGGTCGCAGCCGTGGTCGGCGGTGATGATCAGCGCGTCCTCGTGATCCATTTTCTCCATGAAACCGCCCAGCCACTTGTCAAAATCGTTCAGCGCGGCGGTGTAGCCTTCCGGATCGCGGCGATGACCGTACTGCATATCAAAATCAACAAGATTTGTGAAGCACAGTCCGCTCCAATCCTCGGCTTGATATTTAGAGGTTATCTTCATATCGGCGTTGTTTCCGATCTGCCTGTCACAGAGTGTGATACCCTTGCCCGCAAAAATATCATAGATCTTGCCCACGCCGATGACCTCTTTACCGTTTGCCTTGAGAATATCCAGCGTGGTATCCTTTGGCGGCATTAGCGAGTAGTCATGGCGGCGCGAGGTTCTTGTATACGGGTGTTCGCCCTCGAACGGACGCGCGATAACACGTCCTACCGCGTACTCCCCTACCAGCATATCGCGTGCAATCTGGCAGTACTCATAGAGCTTTTCGACAGGAACAACATCCTCATGAGCCGCGATCTGGAACACGCTGTCAGCAGATGTGTAGACTATCAGTGCTCCGGTCTGCACGTGTTCTCTGCCGTAATCGGCGATAACCTTTGTCCCGGAATATGGCAGGTTGCATAGTACTTTTCTTCCGGTTACTTTCTCGAATTTTTCAATAAGCTCTGGCGGAAATCCGTTCGGGAATGTCGGGAACGGTCTCTCGGAAACGCACCCCGCGATCTCCCAATGTCCCGTGGTAGTATCCTTGCCCTTTGACTTCTCCGATATTCGCAGAAACGCGCCCTCGGGAGCACTTACCTTCTCCCCGGCTGTTACTCCGTCAATGTTGAACAGCCCGAGCCTTTGCATATTCGGGACATTCAAGTGACCTGTGCCGAAACAGGAGCGCAGCGTGTTCGCGCCTTTGTCACCGAAGTCCTCAGCGTCCGGCATTTCACCAACGCCAAAGCTGTCAAGTACTATCAGAAAGATTCTTTTCATTATTCACACCCCCGTCCAAAAAGCGGTAACTCAGCTTTTCGGCAATTATATATGTGACCTCATACCCATTATTCAGCGGATAGCGTTCCTGATAAACTGTCGGATCGAAGCCTGAGCAGTCCGCCCATACTATCAGCCTGTCATCGCGCGTTTTACCGAGAAGATCGGTGCGAAATTCAAGCGTCGCGTCATACAAATTGCAGAAATAGTTGTCACGAAAACCCGTAAAACAACACTTCCGCACTCCGCTGAAAAGCAGCTCCAGGCGTTTCCCGAATTGACTGTCAACTCTCATCAACAGTGTATGCGATTCCGAGCCGCCACAGCCCATCGAGAGCTTTTTATCAACAAAATTACCACTCTGATAGCTAAGCGACACGATACAGCTGTCATGAAAGCCGTAAAACTCGTTCATCAGCGTTTCAATATCGCCGTCGGTTTTTATATCGATCCGACACATCAGCCGTTCTCCGTCAGCAGCTTCACAGCGGAGCTTGTGCCAATACGCGAGCAGCCCTCGCTAATGAACATTTCAAGATCGGCTTTTGTCTTCACGCCGCCCGCTGCTTTGATCTTTACGTTTTCGCCAATATGCTTCTTGAAAAGGCGGATATCCTCGCTCTTAGCGCCGTCGGTGCCGAAGCCCGTTGATGTCTTGATAAAGTCGGCATTTGCATTGGTAACGCATTTGCAAAGCTCGATCTTTTCGTTTTCGGTAAGGTAACAGGTCTCAATAATTACTTTAAGTATCTTATTTCCGCAAGTCGCCTTTACGTCGGCGATCTCGCGTTCGACTTCAAGAAACTTTCCGTTCTTGACCCAGCCTAAGTTTATCACCATGTCGATCTCATCTGCGCCGTCTTGTATCGCGGACTTTGCTTCAAAGCACTTGACCGCCGTTGTTGAATATCCGAGCGGAAATCCGATCACAGTACAGATGTTCAGTTTCGGGAAATTTTCATGTGCGAACTTTATATAGCTTGCGGGAATACAAACGCTTGCTGTGTGATACAGCAGCGCTTCCTCACAAAGCTGCTTGATCTGCTCTTCTGTGGCTGTGGCTTTAAGCAGCGTGTGATCTATATACGGAAATATCTCTGAATTTTTCAAATTAGCTCCCCCCTGATACTTATCCCACTTAGAGTTTTCTATAAAAATATAGGTAACTGTACGGAAAGAGCCGCAGTTATTTCAATAATCTAAGGCGGGATTAGTATAAGTATTATATACGTTTGCGAAGCAGTGAGTGCGGCGGTACGTTCACATCGCTCTTTATCGTGATCTTGCTCATCGCGTGACGCGCAACGTCAATCTGTTCACCGTCCGCTTCATACATAAGTGCCGGTGTGAACTTTATCGGCTCGATACCCGGAGCGAGTATCTCCAACTCGTCATTCAATGTGAAGTAGTTCCGCTGTGTAAGGTACATAGTACCGTTTTCGCAGCGGTCTACGGTCGCTACAAAATCAAACTCGCGGACATATCCGCTGTCCTTGAAATACTGCCCGCCGTTGGTGGTCTGAAGCGGATCCTGAGAACCGCTGCCGTCACTCGGATGCCCGTAGAAGAACCCCGTACAGTACGGGCGGTGACTGATCTTGTTCACCTCGTCAAGCACCCACTCGGGCGGCGTTTCCCCTCGGAGCACACTGTCAAGCGCCGCTCTGTACGCGTTGGTAGTGACCGCCGAATAATACGCCGACTTGGCGCGTCCCTCGATCTTAAGACTGTACACTCCTGCGTCCAGTACGTCGTCAAGGTGTTCTATCATGCACATATCACGCGCGTTGAGGATATACGAACCTTCATCATTCTCAAAAACCTTGTAGAACTCGCCGGGACGCTTTTCCTCCATCAGAAAGTAGTTCCAGCGGCACGGCTGGGCACATTCTCCGCGGTTTGCGTTTCTTCCCGTCAGATACTCGGAGATAAGGCAGCGTCCCGAAAAGCTCACACACATCGCGCCGTGAACAAACGCTTCTATCTCCATATCCTCGGGGATATTCCGCCGAATGACCTTGATATTTTCAAGATCGACCTCGCGCGCCAACACAACGCGCCGAACTCCCATCTTGTAAAGCTCCAGCGCGGTCTTGTAATTTGTGACCCCTGTCTGTGTCGAAGCGTGTATCGCAACTCCCGGAGCGTATTCCTTTATCATGGAGATCACCCCAACGTCGGCGGCTATGACCGCGTCAACACCCGCGTTTTTTGCCATCGCAATAAATTCGGGAAACCTTTCAACCTCGCTGTTTGTGGGAACGGTGTTGCAGGTGATGTAGATCCTCACGCCTCTTTCGTGCGCGGTCTGCACGGCTCTGAACAATTCCTCTTCATCGAAGTTTTTTGCGCCCGCTCTCATGCCGAAGACTTTTCCGGCGAGGTACACCGCGTCCGCGCCGAAATCCAGCGCGGAACGCAGGCTTTCCTCATCGCCCGCGGGGGCAAGCAGCTCTGCTTTTAAGGTGTTCAACCTGTCACCCCCTAAGAATTGTCATTCAACCCTGCGGCTATTATATTCTGCTCATGCTGCTGGAGCGTCTGAGCGTAATAGAACACTCCCTCCTTGTCAGCAAGGAAATAGTAGAAGTGTGTTTCATCGGGATAAAGCGCCGCGTGTATTGCGTCCATACCCGGATTGCAGATAGCTCCGACGGGAAATCCATTGCACAGATAAGTGTTGTAGGCTTCAGCAATTGAATCAATTTTTTCGGATCCCAACTCACCGATGGCGGGTCTGATATATTGATTGATATACGCCTTGGTCGCGTCGGACTCAAAATGCGGATAGACCGCAGGGTTATTCAGACGGTTGTGGAATACAGAAGAGATGATCGCGAAATTCTCTGGAGCATTTCCCTCGCGCTGAATTATTGAAGCCAGAATAATGACCTCGTCCAATGTCAATCCCAGATCTTCCATACGCTCCTTCATAGATCTTGTGATCTTGGTCTTGAACGTGCTCAGCATAGTTCTCGCCGCTGTCATGGCATATTCGGTAGTGTCAAGCGTTGGATACTTATCCATATCGTCGATCACATAAAACTCGTAGGTATCGGGCCACAGATAACCTTCCAATACGTTGAAGCGGTTGGGATCATCGGGAATGCCTTCTTCAAAATCGTACTTGTTCATTTTTGTGCGGTAGATCTTCTCGAAATCAACGGCGCGGCAGACCTTGTTTTCCTCAAGCAGCGCCCCCACCTCGGCGGCAGTCAAGCCCTCGGGGAATGTTATTGTGACGGTCGTTCTTGTATATGCCTTCGGAGTTTTAAGAGTGCTCAAGATGTTTGCGTAACTCATATTTGAACGAATGGTATGCGTTCCGACAAGAAAACCGTCCGCGCTTTTTGTCAGCTTGATATAGGCTCTGAAAAACGATGGCTTTAAAATTATCCCGTTATCCGCAAGCGTGTCAATAATGTCGTCAACGGTCATATCCTCGGTGATGGAAATGTCGATCACATTGCTTTCCTTCGCCATACCTGTCAGATCGCGCATCGCCTGTACCGCGTGAAATGCAAGGATCGACCCCAGACACACCGCCACGACCGAGATCACAACGCCGAGGAAAACGTGTCCCATCGTTCTTACATGGTTTGTTTGTTTTTTCTTGCGCTGTCTGCGGCGCTTTACGGGATTGTTGACGGGCTCTGGCTCCGCAAAGGGTTCCTCGTCCGGAACGGAGTCCATCAGCAAGGTTCTGGACATATCGTCGGCAGAATTCATCTCGGTGAATTCCTCTCTGGGAGTTATCCCGTGCGGCTCGTCCCCCGACGGCGCGCGCAGGCTGTCTATTTCCTGTGTTTTCCCGAAGTCCCCGTCCTCGGGCAGCTCATAGTTCTCATTATTGTTTTCATTGTCAAAATCGTTAAAATTATCTCTGTCCATGCTGACCTCCGTCACATTGGGTTTCTGTTGAATATCGTATAATTTGCTTTAACGTCATGCGGCTCTGTCGGAACGTCCTGTTTAAATGTGCTATAGCAGACAATAACGCCAACTCCGTCAAAGCCGCCGAGAAATCTGTCGTAATATCCGCGCCCGTAGCCGAGCCTGCAGCCTTCCCCATCGGCGCACAGCGCGGGAATAACGCACAGAGTGTTTTTATCGAATGAAGCAGGTTTGTCCGTCGGCGGCTCGTCAATATTGAACCTGCCGCGTGTAAGATCTTCGGACTTGCTGATATAGTAGAATGAAAGCTCCGTCTCTCCGCTTCTCGGCAGAGCCACGGGTATCCCGCGTTCAAGACAATACGCGATCAGCCGACGTGTGTCAACTTCTATATCCGTAGAAGCGTAGGTGAAAACCGCACCGGCCTTGTCGGCGAGCGGCTTGATCTGCTCAAAAATGTCAAGATCCGCCGCCTGCTTGTATTCGGGATCCATAGTTCTGCGCCGCTCAATAAGCTCCTTGCGGAGCGCCTTTTTTATTTCGCGCATTGGATAGCCGCTCTGATGCTGTCGGATTCCGCTTTGCCCTTAAGGACGCGGACAAGCTCTAGTCCGAACTCCACAGCAACTCCCGCGCCCGCGGCAGTGGTGAATATCCCATCGGTAACTACCTTCTTATCGGATAGCTTCGCGCCTGTCAGGAACTTTTCAAATCCCGGGAAACAGATCGCTTCCTTTCCGTCAAGCAGTCCCTTTTTTCCGAGAACGGACGGCGCAGCGCAGATCGCCCCGATAGGAATATTGTGTTCAACACAGTAATCTATAGCCGACTGAACCACGGGGTTTGCTTCAAGATTAAGCGTTCCGGGCATACCGCCGGGAAGTATGATCATCTCAAGACGCTCGTCAAGTTCAACCTGCTGCTCGGTCATATCGCACAGCATAAGAACGCCGTGCGAGCTTTTTACACTGTCGTTTTTGATCCCGACCATAACAAGGTCGGTTCCCGCGCGCCGCAGTATGTCGATAGGCGCGATAGCCTCGGTCTCCTCAAATCCGTCTGCCATAAAAATGTAGATCATAATGTTCCTCCAAAAGTAATGTTGTATTTTTCCTCTAAAAATATGGGATTGTAGGACAGCTTAGCCTTGCGCAGCCCCTCCGCTCCCGTGTCCTCCTCACGATTTATATACTTATATCTGCCGCCCAGCGACTTTACGAACTCCCTGTTTATCGCCGTATACGCGCCCTGATATTTTCTCAGCGCCTTTTCAACGTGTACAACAAAGCAGTCGTCCGACGAAGGCTCCCCGAACGTAAACGCCTGAACCTCGCCGTTTACACGGAGAACACCGCCGACATATCCAAGCTCGTCAAAGTGGTCGAGCGAGATCTCAACGACGCACAGCTCGTCCAGCTTGCTTTCCGTTTCCGAGCAGTGACAGCACTCGTCGATGTTCTCTTCACGCCAGAGCTTGTTCATCGCCCGGCACTCTTCGATATTATCGGCAGTGAGCGGCTCAAAGCTCCAATCGTTCTCATAAAAGCGGTTGAGGTGGTTGCGCTTGGCATGATACTTCTTGCCTTTGAGTTCTTCAAGATCTTCCGCAAGATATACATAGTCGGAAATATCGCGGTTAAACTCTATGCCGGCATCGGGATATTCCTCACGGAGCTTTTCAGTGATATCCTTGTTTGCGGTGATCCGAAGCGGTATACCGATCTCCTTACAGTATTCCTCCATAAGCGAGACTGCTGTGCGAATATCTCCTTTGCCAGCGGGAAAGGTAAACGCGGTTTCCCCTTCGATGCTGTATCTGCGGAAATAAAACCCCTCCGCAAAACAGTGTTCAATGCTGTAAATACCGCTCCATACAAAGCTGTTTCCAAACGTGTAATCGCAGCCGCGAAAATTTGATTCGTGAAGGAGCTTCATTGCTTGTTCCCTGTCAGTGATCTCGACTTTTTTAAAGCTTAAAACGCTCATTAAACAATAACACCCTCAAGTAAGCACAAATTTCAAGATAAATATCCTCGATAGGGATCGGAAGTCCGTCCTTGGCGCAGTCGATGACATCCCAGTTTTGTTTTTCAGCGATCGTCATCGCGTTGTTCCTGCATTCCTCGAGAAATTCCACATTCTTTTCATGTATATCCTTCTTGGATTCATCGCCCAGATAACGTTCCTCGATCAGCTTCTGAGAAACCTCGACGGGCATATCGAGAAACATCACCATATCGGGCTTTGGCAGACCAAGCTTGTTGTACTCAAAGTCGAACAGCCAGTTCAGAAATTCGCCGCGTTCCTCCTCTGGGACTTTTGTGAGCTGATAGATGGCGTTTGAGGTGGTATACCGCCCCGAGATGATAACGCCGCCCGACTCGTAGAATTCTTTCCAGTCGGTAACATAGCTTACATACCTGTCAATTGCATACATCGCAGACGCTGAATACGCACCGTTTCTGCCGTCACACGGGATCTCGCCTCTGAGATAACATTCCACAAGCTGACCGCTCACCGTATTGTAATTCGGAAAACTGATCTTTCGGCATTTCACGCCCAGTTCATTAAGATAACCCAGCGCAAGATCCAACTGAGTGGATTTCCCGCAGCCGTCAAGCCCGTCCAACACTATTATTTTGCCCTTTTCCATATCCGAGTCTCCCTGCGGCTACAACCGCTTATGAATTTTTTTTGTCACTTTTGATCCTACACAGCGAGATCTTGCCATAATTAAGTATATTATACCATATTTTCACGCTTTAGTCAATATTTATATGTGTTTTTTTACATAAAAAGAGAAAAAATCCGAATTTTTCATTCGGATCTCAAGATGCTTTTTTTACAGACTTTGGAAAAGCCATTCTTTTCATAGAATCCGCAAAGCTCATCCTCACAGATAACGAAAATATCGCTTTCAGAAAGCTCCGCGCACACCGCCGAGATAAGCCTTGACGCGCCGCCCTTCCCGCGCTCATCGGGAAACGTCGCCACTTGTGAGATCAATGCGCTGCCGAAAAGCTCGTGCTGTATGACCAGCGCCGAATTGTCAAGCCGCCTTGTCCTTGCCACTCCGTGCCTGATACGGTGTGACATATCCAGATACCACGGCTCAAACTCAATATCGAACGATGCTTTCAGAATATTGAAGAGCTCCTCGAGCGGCGTGTCTTTTTCGGTATCGCACGGAACACCGATCCCGTTAAACCGCATAAGATCAACATCCTTGCGGTTACAGTTCATATTTTCAGAAAGCGCTTTTCCCGCACGCTCCGAGCAGAAGATCTCCGCAAAACCGTTCATTGTCAGGAACTTTGCCAATTCATCAAAACCGCAGTCTCCAAAATCGGACACAACAAAGCTGCCGTCTTGTCCGCAGATGACAGCGCCATCCGCTGTGTAAAAACGGCAGAAATCGTATTTTATCCCATAGCAAAGCCAGAGCGCATGGATCTTCAGCGCTTCAACGTTTGTTTTGTCTTGAAAAAAGTGCGAATCATCCCAAACGTGCAGCAGCTCCCCGTCAGATGTTACCCGCTTTATCATATCTCCGCGGACGCTGTCAGCAGCTTTTCAGCCAGCGACTTTACAGCATGAAAGTCGCTCATTTTTATCACGCAGGATGGCGAGTGAAGATAGCGGCACGGCACAGACACAGCGCAGGTGCGCACTCCGCCCGCACTTACATGGATAGCGCCGCTGTCGTTGCCTCCGGCGACAAGGGTCTTTGTCTGTACGGGGATACCCGCATTCTTTGCCGTTTCAAACGCAAGCGAATACAGTCCTCTGTCGTATACCGTTCCCCTGTCCATATAGGAGATAACAGCACCCTTGCCAAGCTCGCAGACCTTTTTCGCGCCGGATACACCGGCAATATCGCACGCTGTCGTAGTCTCCAGAACAAACGCGATATCGGGATATACCGTAAACGCCGCTGCCTTTGCGCCGCGCGTTCCGACTTCTTCCTGAGTGGTGAATACAAACCACGCGTCATATTCAAGATCACTGTTTATCATATCCATCATGATAAGACAGCCCGCGCGGTCATCAATAGCCTTTCCCTTCACATAGCCGTCACCGAATTCAAAGAAATCCGAGCAGAAATACGCCGTACTTCCCAGCGGAGCGAGCTTTTCGGCTTCTTCTTTTGAAGACGCTCCGATATCAAGCAGCAGATCTCCGATCTCGGGAAATTCCTTGCGCTCATCAGCGGACTGCTGATGAAATGCTTTCGTGCCAACGACGCCGTATCCCCCGCTTTCAAGCCGCAGCGTTCTTCCGATAACGACAGACGGATTTATACCGCCAACCGCGTCAAAGTGAAGAAACCCGTCGGGCGTGATATCGGTGATCATAAACCCGACTTCATCCATATGCGCCGCAAACATGATCTTATTTTTCGGAGTTTTTCTGCCTTTCTTAAATACGATAAGGTTTCCGAGGTCATCAACAGTAACTTCGTCGGCATTAATACGGCTTTTGATATATTCGCGGACACGCGCCTCGTCTCCCGAGGTGCCGTTGATCAGGCAGATCTCGCGCAGTCTCTCAATCATTTTTCCGCACCTCCCGACACATACTCGAAGATAAGCCTTGCCGTTGATTCTATGTCTTTGATCTTCACGGTCTCAACGGATGTGTGCATATATCTTATCGGGAACGAAAGCGTACAGCATTTCACGCCTTTCCCTGTAATGCCTATTGCGTCGGCGTTTGTTCCGGTGGAGGACGGCATGATCTCACAGGTATACTGGATATTTTGTTTTTCCGCAAGAGCTTTCAGCGAGTTTGACATTTCCTTGTCGAGACACGCGGAAAAGCCGATCATAACGCCGCTGCCGACCTCGGCGGTCTTGGCTGGATCGCCGTCCGGAGTGCGTCCGAACGAAACATCAACGATCAGCGCTTCATCGGGCATGATCCCGAAAGCTGCCTGCTTTGCGCCGCGTTCGCCGGTCTCTTCCTGAGCGGAAAAGCATACGGCGATATTGTAAGCGGGCTTTCGCTTTCCGAGCATATCCAGCGCCGCGAGAATTGCGCAAACGCCGCTGCGGTCGTCTATAGCGGCAGCGGAAACGACATTATCATTCATTTCACAAAAGCATGAGTCAACGGTGATCCTGTCGCCAAGCGATATCACGCGCTCCGCCTGTTCCTTAGTCATTCCGATATCAATAGAAATATCGGAGATATCGGGGACACCGCCGCCCTTTTTAACATGGGGCGGCAATGTGGAAACGACTCCGCGAATCTTCTCTTTTCCGTGAACCGTCACCGACTGCGCCAGCAGCGTTCTGACATCGGGAGAACCGCAAGCACCCACGCCGAGAAATCCTTTTTCATCGATGTATGTTACTATCAAGCCCACCCTGTCAATATGCGCGTCTAGCATAAGCGTTTTCGCAGACGGGTCGTCCGATTTGATATATCCGAGAACGTTTCCGAATGTGTCGACTTCAACGCTATCACAATAATTCCGCAGAAGCTCCGCCGCTTTCCGTGACGCGGAAAATTCATCGCCCGAAACTCCCGCCTCACAGCAAAGCTCTTTAAGTGCCGCTTTTATTTCCAAAAAAATCGCCCCCATACGGTTAGATCAAGACAATGCCATACAAATCGCGCAGTGCTGCCTTAATACGATGATCACCTCAAAAAATCGCTCACCGATTCGCCGCAGTTAAAATCATAACCCTTGTAGTTCAGGATCTCCAGCTTGAAATTCACCAGTCCCGCAGGCATTCCGATACACGCGGAAAGTGCGTCCATGCTGTTATGATCGGATATTTCGTCGAGAATATCCTCGTCGGAGATAAGAATCTCCGCGGCAAACAGATTTGCTTCACGCTCCGTCTTGTTGCCGGTGAGAAACAGCGTGTTTTCGCGGATTCCGTCCGCCGAAAGCTCTCTGTGAAGCATATCATGACCAAGCTCATGCGCGCATACCACGGCTTTGATTACCTTGTCGAGATCTTCATTGATAACGATATAGCGAAAGCCGTTCTCAAAGAGATAAAATCCCTTAAGCCCGCCAAGCTCACGCTCCCAGACAATAGCTCCCGAATTTTCGGCGGTATCGAAAATATTCCTTCCGCCGTAATTTTCAAGTACCTCAGCCGCCTTATCCAAAATATGCTGCATTATTTTCTTTTTCTGGAGTCCTCATAGATCTCGGCAAGAACACGGAGAAGGTGCTGCTTATCATCGTCGGTCAGCGAATTTCCCGCAAGAAGTCCGCGCGAACGTGACAGAAAATTTGCCGCCTCCGTAGAATCCGCGCCGCGGTCGGTGATCTTTTTGAGAAGCGTCTCTTCCGACGTAAGCTCCAGATCCAGCGAGTCATCCGTCAGAAACTCGGGGGTGACGTTAAGCTCCGCGGCGATCTTGTCCAGCACGGATCTTCTCGGTTTGCGGGTGCCGTTCATGTAATAAGCAAACGCGCGGTATGTAACACCGATGCGTTCCGCGAACTCGCCCTTCTTCACGCGCTTTCTGCTTAGCATGATATCCAGCTTTTCGTTCATTTTCATAGTATCATCCTCCTAAATACAAAAAAATACTTTCATTCTTATTATAACAGTGAACACGCATTTTGTCAAGTGCGGCAGACAAAATTGTTTATTATTCGTATTTTTGAATATATTCATATAAATTTATTATAATTTAAATAAAATTCGGTAAAAAATTCAAATAATTTTCAAAATATTCGTAAAATTGAATATTTTCACTTGACTTTCCCGAAAAAAGTTGTATAATTAATTTATAAATTTTATTTTAAAGGAGATTTTTACCATGGCAAAGGC
>JAIEDJ010000142.1 GCA_029068025.1 Oscillospiraceae bacterium
GTCCGCTATACCCCACAGCTCGCCCCAGCCGAACGGGAACATAAACTCGAAGTCGGTAGTCGCCTTTGAATAGAACGACAGTTCTTCTTTCTCGTGATCGCGAAGACGAAGGTTTTCTTCCTTGATACCAAGCGAGAGCAGGAAGTTTTTGCAGTAGGTTCTCCAGTAGTCGAACCACTCAAGGTCGGTTCCGGGCTTGCAGAAGAACTCAAGCTCCATCTGTTCGAACTCGCGTACACGGAAGATAAACTGTCCGGGAGTGATCTCGTTTCTGAACGACTTGCCGACTTGGGCAACGCCGAACGGTACTTTTTTGCGTGATGTTCTCTGGATATTCGCGAAGTTTACGAAAATACCCTGCGCGGTCTCGGGACGGAGATACAGCTCACTCTTGTTGTCCTCGACTGTGCCCTGCGCGGTCTTGAACATCAGATTAAACTGACGGATATCCGTGAAGTTGGTGCTGCCGCAGTTCGGGCACTTGATACCCTTTTCACGGATATACTCAAGCATTTTATCGTTAGACCAGCCGTCCGCGGTGGTCTCGCCGAAGTCCTCTATCAGCTTGTCAGCACGGTGACGGGTCTTGCAGTCCTTGCAGTCCATCAGCGGGTCGGAGAAGCCCCCCACGTGTCCGGACGCTACCCAGGTCTGCGGATTCATCAGAATTGCGCTGTCCAGACCGACATTGTACTTGTTCTCCTGGACGAATTTCTTGCGCCACGCCTTCTTGATGTTCTCCTTAAGCTCAACGCCGAGAGGACCGTAGTCCCAGGTGTTGGCAAGACCGCCGTAGATCTCGCTTCCGGGATATACGAAACCTCTGTGGATACAGAGCGTCTTGATCGTCTCAAGTGATTTTTCCTTGTTGTTCATAGTTTATCTCCTGTTCTTATTTATTCACGAGTCTCGGCCAGGTTCCCACAACGCGGCCGCCTTCGACTGTTCCGTCCACAGAGCCGCTCCAACTATACTTGCCCGAGGAAAAATTGTCGGCGGTAAAATTGCTTTTCAGAAACTCAATATCCGTTTCCCTGCTGTATACGACGCCGATGATATCTCTGTCAGCGTAAAACGCGAGCGCGCAGATATCATAGTCAAAATTAAAGTCTTCTTTAAGATCCTTGGCGATTTTCTCCTCAACTGCGGTGCTGTCGGTATCGGTTTTGTTCAATTTAAATCCCGGCGCGGAGACCTTCATTTCCGTTCGGTTTCCGCTGATCTCGATAACTGCCGCTTCTTCCGGGAATGTGCCGCCGCGCGTTTCGATCTCAACCATACAGGTTTTCAATTCGGCAGAGATAGAATTTGCGGTCGAATCCGCGGAAGTCACCTTTGACTGCAATATAGCTCTGTCGAAGGAGCCTTCTTCCGGATCGGCGCTGTTATCCGAGGAGCTTTGATTCCCGGGTGTGGAATTGCCGGTGGCAGAGCCGCTGTTATCTGCTGATCCGCTCGGCGCGGGCTCATTGGAACAGCCGGACATCATGACCGCCGACAATATGACCGCCGAAATAACGGATAATATCCTTTTTTTCATAATCATTTCTCCTGTTACATTCAGCTTAACTGCCTGTGTATCTCAACAAGTCTTCGTCCGTATTCCATGAGGGCTGCCCCGCGTGTTTCATCGGCGGCTTTTCCGATAATATCGCACGCCTCGTCCTTGAGCGCGAGAACGTCCTTGGGGATAACGAGTTCGTCTTTTACGTATCGGTCGGTGATGATCTGAAGGATATCCGTGAATACCGCCGTCAGGTGCTTCAGTGTGAGCTGCTCCGGCATTACAGCTTCTCGATCCAGCCCATATCGTCGGGCAGCTTGCCGTACTGCATACCGGTCATGGTGTCATACAGCCTCTGGGAGATATTGCCGATCTTGTTGCCGTTGATCTCCATTACCTTGTCCCCCCACTTAAGGTGACCTACCGGCGAGATAACAGCCGCTGTTCCCGTGCCGAATACCTCGTCGAGCTTGCCCGCGTCATAAGCGTCCGCAACCTCCTGGATAGTGATACGGCGCTCGGATACCTTCATGCCCCACTTCTTGCAAAGCTCAAGAGCGGACTTGCGTGTTATGCCCGGAAGAACAGAGCCTTGGAGCTGCGGCGTAACGACCTCGCCGTCGATAACGAAGAATATGTTCATCGAACCGACTTCCTCAATGTATTTCTGCTCCACGCCGTCCAGCCAGAGAACCTGCTCGTAGTCCTGCTTGTGAGCCTCGTCCTGACCCTTGAGGGAGATAGCGTAGTTTGCGGCGGTTTTTGCAAAGCCCGTGCCGCCTCTTACCGCGCGGACGTACTTTTCCTCAACATAGATCTTGACAGGGTTAAGTCCCGTTGAATAATAAGCTCCGGACGGAGAAAGGATTATCATAAACAGATAGTGATTCGCAGGCTTTACTCCGACATACGGATCGGTCGCGAAGATAAACGGACGAATGTACAGAGAAGCGCCGTCAGTATGAGGTACCCAGTCCTTTTCGAGGTCTACCAGCGTTTTCAGCGCCTTGAGAACGAATTCCTCATCGATCTGCGGAATGACCATCCTCTCGGCGGAGGTGTTCATTCTCTTGAAGTTCTCCTGAGGTCTGAACATCTGAATAGAGCCGTCCGCGGTGCGGTAAGCTTTGAGACCCTCGAAGATCTCCTGACCGTAGTGCAGGCACATTGCGGCGGGCATAAGCGAGATCTCGCCGTAGGGGACTATGCGCGCGTCGTGCCAGCCCTGTCCCGCGTCGTAGTTCATCACAAACATATGATCGGTGAAGATATGTCCGAAGCCGAGCTTGGTCTCGTCGGTCGGCTTTGCTTTAGGTGCAGCGATTTTTTCGATCCTGATTTCCATTGCTTTAAATCTCCTTAATATTAATTATTTAAAGAACTGAAAGTTCTTTCAGCTTGTAGATAAACCTCTAAAACGTTGATCTTGTCTGGTTTTATAACGTTGATGAGAGTTAAGTTATTTAAAAAGAAATTTCAAAACCGTGCAGTGCTACGCACTGCACTAGCCAAGCGCCGAATGCTCACTGCGCGCCTTCGGCGCTCCGTTCCGCTTCGGCACTTGCTTTTTGAAATTTCTCCTGCGCCTTTAAAGTGTTGATCTTATTCTACAACTTGTATTTTACCACTTTTAAGCGGCGTTGTCAACAGCAATTCTTTATTTTTTTCGCTGTGAGAAGCGTTTTTCCATAATCGCGTAAGCGAGGGATATCCCCAGCAGCGTTATGCCGAAGCCTATGAACAGTATCGTTCTGCCGAACGCGTCCACTCCGCTGAAATCGAATAAGAACAGCTTTGCCGACGAAAACAGCGCCAGTGCCAGACCAAATCTGCGCAGCAGCGGGTTGCTTTTCCAAAATCCGATTATGATCCACGCGGCTGCCATCACAAGATATATTATGCTGATAATGCAGCTTGTGAACCGCACCGTATTGTTTGTTCCGAGCAGCGTGGTCAGCGTCAGCATGGCGTACCCCGAGACGATAAGGCCCACGGCGCGCGAGAATTTCGACGACTTTTCGCTTATTTGTATCACAATATCCAGCACGGCAAGCACCGAAGCGATATTCACGGCTATCGTCGCGATCACCGGGACGGCTCCAAGCTCGTATCCTCTAAGATTGCCGATGGTGTTGGACAGGTTCGCCCATGCGAGGAATACAAAGCCTGCCGCATAATGCGCTATTGATGCGGCGAACCGCCATTCATTCAAATACGCGAGCTTTCCGGCGACAAAGCCGAGCAGCATCCACAGCGCCGAACAGAGAAGCCCAGAGAGCGGCGCGAGCTGAGACTTTTCAAGAATCATTCCGTTCGCTTTCAGCGCGTTCATAAGATCCGATATGATAAGATTCGAGCCGAGAATTCCCGCGTTAAGCAGCGCCGCAAAGGAGTAAATGCGGAAGCCCGTGGACTCGCGCTCCTTTCTTGTGCTCAGCACAGCCATTATCCCGAACCACAAAATCAGATTGACCGCCGCCGCGGAGAGCTTGTAGCTTTCCGGGTGAAGTCCGCTTACAGCCAGCACTATAAAGAACCGCAGCTCGGCTATGATAAGCAGCGCGTAGCCCCAACCCTTGAACAGCCGCCGTTCGAGGAAGCTGCCTGCTATCAGTATTGCCGCTGCGAACACGTGCAGCATGATATATTCGATGTTTCCTGTGTGTATCAGGAAGAACAAGGCAAGCTCCGTGCAGATCATGGTGAGGTTTATCAGCGCGGTGTTCGTTTTGCAGCCCGACCAGAATCTCAGCGAGAACAACACCGCTGTAAGCGTGTAGAGCAGCGCCGACAGCAGCATAACAACTCCCATGAGCTTGCCGTAAAAGTTCATCAGAACGACCGCCGCGAAGAAGATCATAACTCCCTGTGACGCGCACAGCGCCGCGCAGTCGTTGGCGGAGATCTCGCCGTCGTCCTCGATGGCGTTCAGCAGCGCGCCGCCCGAGTAGCATAGTCCGCAGCACGCTATGAAGACTATCGTGATCAGCGGTGAGAGGTTAGTTTTGAGAAAGCCGCCTGTGCTGATAAAATAATTGTGGTTCACCGCCGATGAGATCATTACAAAGAAGGCTTCTATCACCACCGCGCCGATCCCGGTGAAGATCGCGCCGTTAAAGCCGCAGCGCCGCGAGATCACCGAATTAAAAGCGTGAGAAATTACAAGATAGGCCGGCAGAGCGATCGCTGTCAAGGGATTGGTGACTAAGGGAACGACCGGGATCATCGAGACGATTACCATAATGATCGTCAAGCCCTGCGATTTGTAGCGCAGGGCGAGGCGAAATCCCACTGCCGCCGCTACCGCGGAATAGATGAGCATTCCCGTGTTATCAAACACGCCGAAAAAGTACCGCCCGATCGGGGCACAGATCATAAGCTCCACCGCGCCGCCGAAGATCATTGAGCCCGAGAACACTCGAGAGCCCTTTCTCCAGAACAGCTCGCCCGCGCCGAGCATGATCGCTCCGACGATCAGCACCAGCGCCAGTCGTACCGGATCCGGGATATGTCCCTCGGATGCCGCCGAAAACGCTATTACGCTCAATATAACAAATACTATTCCTATCTTGCTGAGCAGATTTACCGCTACAAACACTTCGCCGCTTGACAGCTCGCCGCGTCTGTTTTTATTAGGATCGTTCATCTCCGCCTCCTTATTTTAAAAAATTTCAAAATTCTTGATTTAAAATAATTTCAAATTTCTCAATTGGCGGCACGCTACACTACGCGCAAGCGCTCCGTTCCGCTTAGCCGTCAATTGAGAACCGGAAGAAAAATTTTTTGAGTTATTTGTTAAAAATTTTTCTTCCTATTTGAAATTCCTACACCTTTATCATGTTGATCTTGGCGAAAGCGCATTTACTGCGAATTTATTTCGTTGCTCTTGGCGTAAGTGCCGTTGCAACACATTTTTAATGTTGATCTTAGCGTTTTAACCAAGATCAACATGCTGAAAGCGGCACAAAGCGCCCACGTCAAGATCAACATTGTAAACGTGCAGGAGAAATTTCAAAAAGCGGTTCCACGCGGCGGAGCGGAGCGCCGAAGGCGCATAGCGTAGCCGTGGGGGACCGGCTAGGCGAACGCAGTGAGCCGGTTTTGAAATTTCTTTTAAATAACTAGCCCCTCGTCAACGTTATAAAACCAGCCAAGATCAGCTTTCCAAAGCCCGTTCAAAAAAGCGCCCAAGTCAAGATAAACATGACAAAAGCGACACAATCGCTCAAGCCAAGATCAACAGCTTCTTATCTACTCTACATTATAACATATATAGGCATATTTTTCAATATCTACATATTATTTTCAATAAAAATTCACAACTAAATTGAAAATTCACTTGACTATTTCGATTTTTTGTATTATAATATAAGCTATATGGGAAAAAATACGGCGTTACTGCCAAATTTTGGAAAATAAAAGATTTTTAAAAGAACGGAGTGAAAAACTTTTGAAGAGCAAGATCACAAAGCCCGTATTCTTCATTGTATTCATCCTGATCGCCGCGTTCACGTTTCTCTCCACAATGGGTATTAAAACCTATTTCGGAGATATCAAGACCTCGTGGATCTGGGGGATCGACGACATCAGATGGGGAATAGATATCCGCGGCGGCGTCAACGTCACATTCGGCGTTCCCGACGACTACGCCAGGGAGCACAACATTACGCAGGACGACCTCAATGGTGCGAAGTCCATCATCGAAACGCGTCTTGTCAACAAAAACATCAACGACTACGACGTTTACGTCGACGCTGCCACCAACGCTATCATCGTTCAGTTTCCGTGGCAGAGCGGCGACAACTCGTTCGATCCGCAGCAGGCGGTAAACGAGATAGGCGAGATGGCGGAGCTTACTTTCCGCGAGAAGTACGAAACCGACGAAAACGGTCTCCCTTCGGGAGTTACCGCAGGAGATCCTATCTTGACCGGTTCCGATGTAAGCAAGGCGACAGCATATTATAACAGCCAGGACAATGAATATTACGTTCAGCTCGTTCTTAAGGACAGCGGAAAGCAGAAATTCTCCGACGCTACCGAGAGGCTGATGAACGATACCATTTCCATATGGATGGATCAGACGTGCATAAGCTATCCCAGAGTAAGCGCTCACATCACCGACGGTGTAGCTTCTATCACAGGCAGCTTCACCGCAGACGAAGCGAACGAGCTTGCCGAGAAGATCAACGGCGGCGCGCTGCCGTTCAAGCTCGAGCAGAAGAGCCTTTCCACCATCTCCCCGATACTCGGTATCGGTGCGCGTGACGCTATGGCTCTGGCGGGACTTATCGCGTTCGTGCTTATCGCCATTTTTATGATCGTTTACTACCGTTTGCCCGGATTTGTCGCGGTCGTCGCGCTTACCGGTCAGGTAGCGGGTATGTTTGCGGCTATCACGGGATTCTTCGGATTCAACGACGCGGCGTCCTTGACGATCCCCGGTATCGCGGGTATTATCCTGTCGATCGGTATGGGCGTTGACGCGAACGTTATCTCCGCGGAGCGTATCAAGGAGGAGCTGAAGGCGGGACGCACCATAGACGGCGCGGTCAAGAACGGCTTCCAGCGCGGATTCACCGCTATACTCGACTCCAATCTCACGGTAGTTATCGTAGCTTTGATCCTTATGGCGGTGTTTGGAACATGGTTTGGCGCTTCCACGGAGGGTACGATCTACTCGTTCGGCTATACGCTGCTTGCGGGCGTTATCATGAACTTCATCATGGCCTGCTGGGCAACACGTCTGATGACTGTTTCGCTCTCCAAGTTCAAGTGCTTCAGAAAGCCCGGCTTCTTCGGAGTTTCCAAGAAGGAACTTCAGTCTGACACCGAAAAGGGCAAGGACACCGTTCAGGTCATCGAAACAAAGGCAAAGACCAACGCGGACTTTGTCAGCAAGAGAAAGATCTTTGTTATCATCTCCGCTTCTGTGTTCGCGCTGACAGTCCTGTTCTCATTTATTCTCGGAGTCAATGTGGATATCCGCTTCAAGGGCGGTACTATCATCACCTACTCCTATGAAGGAACGGTCGACACCAACAGCATAAAGTCCACCGTTGAGTCGCTCGGCACTCCGCGCGCTACCGTAACTACGGGAACGAGCTTTACCGGCAATCTCAACACCATTTCGCTGTCCTTTGCGGCGGACGAGAAGATGGACGACCAGATGCTGGAAAAGCTTTCCGATAAGCTCAAGGAAACCTACCCCGACAACAAGATAACCAACCTTGACACGACGAACGTATCCGCTTCCGCGGGTTCGCAGTTCTTTATCTCCTGCCTTATCGCGGTGGTAGTGGCGTTTGTGCTGCTGGTTATCTATATCGCGTTCCGATTCAAGAAGATCGGAGGCTGGAGCGCCGGTGTTATTGCGATATTCTGTCTGCTGCATGACGTTGTTATGACCTACGCGGTATATGTATTCTGCGGAATGTCGCTGGATTCCAACTTTATGGCGGTTATTCTGACGCTGCTGGGCTACTCCATCAACAATACCATCATCATCTACGACAGACTGCGTGAAAACCGCGCGAAGTACGGCAGCAGAACGAGCGACAGAGATCTTGTAAATTTGTCAATAAATCAGACACTCTCGCGTTCTATTATTACAACGGCAACGACTGTTATGGCAATGCTGTCCATTTCCGTTGTATGCTCGCTGATGGGCGTAACGTCTATTCTGACGTTCTCCATTCCGCTTGCCGTTGGTATGCTGGTCGGTTTCTACTCTTCTCTGTGCCTGGCAGGTCCGCTGTGGATCTGGTGGCAGGAGCGCAAGGGCAAGAACAAGGACAAGAGCGATATTGCAAGGATCAAGAAGCTCGCAGACTCCGCCAAGGGCTGATAATGATTTGAAAATCAAAACCGGGCAAGTGCGGCTTGCCCGGTTATCTTGTATAGACCAACGCAGTAAAGACAGCTTCTTAGCCGAGATCTGCGTGTCAAACCGGAGCACAAGCGCCCAAGCCAAGATCAATAGTTTAAACGCGCAGGAGAAATTTCAAAAAGCGGTTCCACGCGGCGGAGCGGAGCACCGAAGGCGCGTAGCGTAGCCGTGGGGAACCGGTTATTTTGAAATTTCTTTTAAATTAACAGCCCCTCGTCAACATTGTAATGGTAGCCAAGATCAACGTTATAAAACCAGCCGAGATCAACGTTTAATGGGGGTTATACAAGCTGAGGCGGCTTCGCCCGCCGGTTTTGAAATTTCTTTTTAAGATAGGAGCTAAGATGGATTCTATTATATTTGATATGGACGGCACGCTCTGGGACAGCGCTGAAAACGTTGCCAAGGCGTGGAATGAAGCGGTCGGCAGGGAAATGTTCACGGAGCGCGATATAAAGAGCGTGATGGGCTTGACCATGACGGCGATCGCCAAGCGGCTTTTCCCGAACGAGACAGAAGAAAAGCGGCAGGAGTTTCTGGACAGGTGCTGCGAGTGCGAGAACAAATATCTCCGCGCGCATGGCGGCAAGCTGTTTCCGAATACGGAAAGCACGCTTAAAAAGCTCTCCGAACGGTACAGATTGTTTATTGTGAGCAACTGCCAGGCGGGCTACATTGAAGCGTTCTGGGAATATTATAAGTTGGGCGGATTGTTTGAGGATAAGCTGTGCTGGGGCGACAACAGGCTTGAAAAATCCGAGAATATACGACTGATCATAGAGAAAAACGGACTTCGGGACGCGCTGTATGTCGGAGATACTCAGGGCGACTGCGACAGCGCGTACAAGGCGGGAGCGCGGTTTGCGCACGCGGCTTACGGCTTCGGTACGGCGGACCGCTGTGACTATAGGCTGAATGATATCTCGGAGCTGCTGACCATGATCGGGCAGTCAGTGTAAAATATGCGGAAATTTGTTGACAATCGGCATCCGTTGTTGTATAATGTAAATATAATGTAAAAAGCAAATCGGGCACTGCACGGTTTTAAGAATTATTTGTGCGGTGTTTCCTTAAAATTAGGGGGCGTCAATGAAAGTCTATATCTACTCCGAAGCACAGGACAAGATAGAGAAAAGCGGTGTTGGCAGAGCTGTCTATCATCAGAAGAACGCCGCGCAGAGGGCGGGGTTCACCGTTGTGGACAAGCTCGAGGACGCGGACGTCGTTCATATCAACACTGTGCTGCCCAACTCCTACGCTATGGCAAAAAAGCTCAACAAGCGCGGAATTCCCCTGGTATATCATGCGCACTCGACAAGGGAAGATTTCCGCAACTCTTACATAGGCTCAAATCTTGCGGCGGGATTGTTCAAGCATTGGATAACCGCGTGCTACAGCTGCGGAGATGTTATCGTTACACCAAGCGGATACTCTAAGTCGCTGCTCGAGGGCTATGGGATCAACAAGGAAATATATGTTGTATCAAACGGAATAGATCTCGACGATTACAAGCGCGATGAGCAGGCGGGACGGAAATTCCGTGAGAAGTACGGATTTTCTGACAATGACAAGGTGGTCATGTCAGCGGGACTGCTGATAAGGCGCAAGGGAGTTCATGATTTTGTGGAGCTGGCGCGGCGCTGCCCCGGGTACAAGTTTATCTGGTTCGGCGACGCTGATCTGAACTTTGTTGGAAACGAGGTTCGCCGTGCCGTCAAGACCGCGCCCGGAAATATGATCTTCGGCGGCTATGTCGGAAAGGACAAGATAAAAGCAGCGCTGTCGGGTGCTGATCTGTTCTTGTTCCCGTCTTATGAAGAAACCGAGGGAATAATTGTATTAGAGGCTTTGGCAATGCGGATCCCTGTGCTGCTTAGAAATATCCCCGTGTATGAGGAGTGGAATTGTTCATGTGAGGGGGGGGGGCGAACAACGCTTATTTTGCCGGATCCCTCGACGAATTTGAGGAGCTTGCAAGGGGTATACTTGAAAAGCGTCTGCCCTCTCTTGTTGAGAGAGGTTATGAATCGGTTTGCGCCAAGAGCCTTGACAAAACGGGCAAGCTGCTTCTTCAGGCATATGAGCGCGCGATACAGCTTTGCGGGCAGCGCGTGTCAAAAAGCGATCCGGACCGCTGATCCGCAAAAGCAAAAATTTTCCTTTAACTCAAGCTTTAAACGGCGATGTATGCCGTTTTTCAAAAATCACGGAAGTTTATATACAACAGATGTTTTAGCGGGTTAAAGGAGATAATATGGAAAAGAAAACTATCAATATGGTTTCACGCGCAACAAGCGTGAAGGGTCAGGGCGTAGGCTCTGCTTATATGGAACAGGTAAAGCTTGTCCGCGAAGGACTTGCGGACAAGTTTGAGGTGTATGAAAACGCAAGGATCTGCGCGGACATAACACACTACCATACAATTAATCCGAGCTTCTTTCTGGGCAAACCGTGGCGCTGTCACAAGGGAACGTCGGTGTGTTATGTGCATTTTGTCCCCGAAACGGTGGATAATAGTCTCAATATGCCGAAAATCGCGCGCACGGTATTCTACAAGTACATGATCAAATTTTACAAGAGCATGGAGCACCTTGTTGTGGTGAACCCGTTCTTTAAAAGCGCGTTGGAGGGCTACGGCGTTCCGCGCGAAAATGTTACTTATATTCCGAACTTTGTGGATACAGAGCAGTTCCATCCGATGTCTGCCGAAAAGAAGGCGGCAATACGGCGCAAGCTTGGTATCCCCGAGGATAAGTTCGTGGTGCTGTGCGCGGGACAGCTTCAAAAGCGCAAGGGCGCGTTCGATTTCATTAAGTGCGCGGAGCTTCTGCCGGATGTTCAGTTTGTCTGGGCGGGAGGATTCAGCTTCGGACGAATGACGGACGGCTACGACGAGCTTGTTAAGGTGGTAAAGGATCCGCCGCATAACATAAAGTTCCTCGGCATAGTCGACCGTGACGTTATGAACAAGATCTACAACGCCGCCGACGTTATGGCACTGCTGTCCTTTGAAGAGCTTTTCCCGATGACGATCCTGGAGGCAATGTGCGTAAATATCCCGATACTGCTGCGCGACTTGCCGATCTACAATGATATTTTGTTTGACTTCTATTACCGTGACGAGGACGTTGAAGGCTTTGTAAATGAGATAAAGAAGCTGCGCGATGACAGCGATTATTATAAAAAGGGCGTGGAGAATGCCCTTCGCGGAAACCAATTTTACAAGAAGGAGCACGTCGTTAAGATGTGGGACGATTTCTACACATCGATTTTGAAATGATCAAAGCAATTCGCTCGATGATCTGACGGCTCAAGCGCGTTTATGTTTGGCCGGTTTGCGGTTTGCAAGATCGGAAATAAAATTAAGGAGCAGAAAAATTCGCGAAAAGAATTTTATAGTTTGCCAAAAAGCGCTGTCCTGTTCGCGGATCTGAGATCAAGATATGGAAAACAAAATGGGCGTTATGCCTGTCCGCAGGCTTTTGATAACAATGTCGCTGCCGGTGGTCATTTCAATGTTTATACAGGCGATGTACAATCTCATCGACAGCATTTTTGTGGCACAGATCGACCAGGACGCGCTGACTGCAGTGAATATGGCGTTTCCCATGCAGTCGCTGATGATCGCGTTCCAGACGGGTCTGGGCGTGGGAATGAACGCTGTGATATCACGGCT
>JAIEDJ010000143.1 GCA_029068025.1 Oscillospiraceae bacterium
GTGAAGCGAAGCACGAAGTGAGTAGCGGAGCCGAGTGGGGCTGGCTAGGGCGGCGCGAAGCGCCGACCGGTTTTGAAATTTCTTTTAAAATAAGGAGGAAAAATGGACTTAACAAAAATAAAGATCCGCGACCTGCGAAAGGCGCTCGATTCCAAAGAGATCGGCGCTTCGGAGCTTTGCGCGGAGTATCTTAAAAGAATAGAGGAGCAGGACAAAAAGCTCCTTTCGTACATCACGGTAACAAAGGAAAAGGCGATGAAAGACGCGGAGAACGCCCAGAAGCTCATTGACGAGGGCAAAGCGTCCGCGCTCACGGGTATTCCGCTTGCCATTAAGGACAACATCTGCATTGACGGCGTCCGGACGACCTGCGCGAGCCGTATGCTGGAGAATTTCATTCCGCCGTATAACGCAACGGTCGTTGAAAAGCTGAACGCCGAGGGCTACGTTCTTCTCGGACGCACATCTATGGACGAGTTCGCGATGGGCGGCTCGAACCAGACCTCCGCGTTCGCCAAGACAAAGAATCCCTTTGATCTTGAACGCGTTCCGGGCGGTTCTTCCGGCGGCTCCGCGGCGGCTGTTTCGGCTTCTCTCGCACCCGCGGCGCTTGGCAGCGACACAGGCGGATCTATCCGTCAGCCCGCTTCGTTCTGCGGAGTTACGGGTATCAAGCCCACTTACGGCAGAGTATCGCGCTATGGACTTGTTGCGTTCGCAAGCTCGCTTGACCAGATCGGTCCGATCTGCAATGATGCGCGCGACTGTGCGATAATGCTGAACGCGATCTGCGGACACGACCGCCACGACGCAACTTCCGCGCGTATCGACACGCCCGACTTCACCGAAAAGCTCGGTCAGCCGATAAAGGGAATGAAGATCGCGCTGCCCAAGGAATTCTACGCGGAAGGCGTTGACGACATTGTAAAAACCACCGTCATGAACGCGGCTCACGAGCTTGAAAAGCAGGGCGCGGTGCTTATGGACTGCTCGATCCCCGGGCTGAAATACGCGATCCCCGCTTATTATCTGATAGCCTGCGCCGAGGCGGCTTCCAACCTCTCGCGCTTTGACGGCATAAAGTACGGCTTCCGCGGCGAGGGCAGAACGTATGAGGAGCTTATCCGCGACAGCCGCTCCAAGGGCTTCGGCGAAGAGGTAAAGCGCCGCATACTTCTCGGAAACTACGCGCTCTCCAGCGGCTACTACGACGCATATTACAAGAAGGCTCTCGCGCTCAAGCAGGAGATCATCAAGGAATACAACGACGTTTTTGAGAACGCGGACGTGATACTCACTCCCACGGCTCCCACGCCGGCATACAAGATCGGCGCACAGGATAACGACCCCGTAAAAATGTACCAGGCGGATATCTGCACCGTCACGGTGAATATCGCCAAGCTCCCGGGCATATCGACCACCTGCGGCTACACCCCCGAGGGTCTGCCCATCGGTATGTCGATAATCGGAAAACGCTTTGACGAAACAACTATACTTCAGTGCGCGGACGCTTTCGAGCAGGGGTTCACCCCCGCCGCTCCCAAGCTTTAAGGAGGTGCGGAACATGAGCGCTTATTTTCCTACGATGGGTCTTGAGATCCACGCCGAATTACTGACAAAATCAAAGGTATTCTGCACCTGCTCCGCTGAGTTCGGAGGAACGCCGAATTCGCGCTGCTGCCCCGTGTGCAGCGGCTTCCCGGGAACCCTCCCTGTGCTCAATCAAACGGCGGTGGAATACATCATCAAAGCGGGTTATGTGATGAACTGCGACATCTCGCGCTTCACCAAATGGGACAGAAAGAATTACTTCTATCCCGATCTGCCCAAGGCATATCAGATCTCGCAGATGCCGCGCCCTGTCTGCCTTTCGGGTACAGTGAATATTAACGTGAACGGCGAGGACAAGGTGATAAGGATCAACCGTATCCACCTTGAGGAAGACGCGGGAAAGCTGGTTCACGACGACGTGAACAGGATCTCCCTCGCCGACTACAACCGCTGCGGCATACCGCTTATCGAGATAGTGACCGAGCCGGACTTCCACAGCGCCGATGAAGTAATAGCTTTTGTCGAGAAGATAAAGCTGCTGCTCCAGTATGCAGGTATCTGCGACTGCAAAATGGAACAAGGTTCTATACGCTGCGATGTGAATATTTCCATTGCTCCCAAGGGTTCAAACGAACTCGGAACGCGCACCGAGCTTAAGAACCTGAACTCCCTCAAGGCGATAGCACGCGCCATAGAAGTTGAGATAGAACGTCAGGAAGAACTGCTTGAAAACGGCGAACGTGTTATCCAGCAGACACGCCGCTTCAACGAGGCCGCGGGAGAGACCGTCGCAATGCGTTCCAAGGAGGACGCGCACGACTACCGCTACTTCCCCGACCCCGACATTCCTCCCATCATCTTCACCGAAGAAGAGCTTGCGGCGATCAAAGCATCGATCCCCGAGCTTCCCGAGCAGCGCGTTAAGCGTTACGTTGAGGAATACTCGATCAAGAAAGCGGACGCGGATATCATCGTAGGAGACAAACGTGTGTGCGACTTCTTTGATGAAGCGATCTCGGAATATGACAATCCCAAAGCGATAGCGAATTATATCATCGGCGAGCTTATGCGCCGCATAAACCTTGGCGAAGCGGATATGGACGCGCTGAAATTCGGCGGCAGGGAGTTCGCGCAGCTTGTGGAGTTTATGCAGACGGACAAGATCTCACAGGCTAACGCCAAGACGATACTCCGCGAGATGATTGAAAGCGGCGGCACGGCAAAGGAGATAGCCGACCGCGACGACCTCTGGATCAAGGAGGACAACGATCTTCTTGCAAAGGTAGTCGACGAGATCATCGCCAACAATCCCAAGCCCGTTGAACAGTACAAGAGCGGCGACCAGAAGGTATTCGGCTTCTTTATGGGACAGGCGAACAAGGCGCTCAAGGGCGCGGCTTCCCCGAAGGCTATTCAAGACTATATCCGCAAAAAGCTCTCCGAGTAACCATGAGATTTTCAGAACGTCACCCATATCTTTTCTGGCAGCTTATCGGCTGGGGGCTTATGGCAGCGGACTTCGGGTTTCTGATAGTCTCGGCGCTGAACGACTTCGGCGAGTGGTGTTACCCGATCATCGTTTTCACGTTTATAGGAGCGCTGTTCGCCGTGACGGTCTCTCCGGTGATCATTTGGTTCACGCGCCGCAGAGAAGTCCCGCATAACAGCGACGAGCTGCTTGAAAAAGCGATCCGCGCAAAGATCGGCGAGCTCAGGAGAGCGCGTTACGGCGCGGGCAGTGAGGTCATTGCGGCGATACTCGCGTTTTCGTCGATTTTTGTGTTTATGTTTGCGGCGTATATTCTTGGAGACCGTGTTCATCTTGCTCTTGGATTCGCGTCAATGGTGCTGGCGCTCATCACGCCGTTCCTTATAATCGGCTTATATTCGGCAAGTACTGCCAAAAAGTTCTTTTCGGTCAAAAACGGCGAAAAGCTGATTGATTTTATCACGCCGCCCGATCTGAAGCAGCTCGGCAATGAGAATCCGCCAACGTTTATTATAAGAGGCGAACCGGATGCCGTGCTGCTGAACTTCTTCCGCAACTGGCTTCAGCCTTATATGCGTGAAGACCGACTGACTTTGTATCGGATCACCGCTCCCGAGCTTTGCAGGAACTACCGGCCGAGCAGTGTGCTGGAATACGGAGACATATTGCTATGTATCCCGACAGAGCAGTTGGAGCTGACAAAGGAAAATGAAGCGCGTTTCCGCACGGAATGTGATATTATGAACGCGATCAGGTTTTCTTTTCTTGCGGTTTCAGACAATAAAACAGACAAGGACTGACGGCAGCTATGAGAATAGCTGCCGTCAGATTATTGGCTGAGCAAAAATATATGCCTGAAGCAAATACCAGGCTCTCCCCAACGATTGTGTAGTAAAGGGGCTTGATTCCGAAGAAATCTCTGGCTGCGAACAGCTCCTCTTTTTCTTCGTCCCAGATTACAAAGGCAAACATACAGCGCAGACGGTTAAGCATGGCACTGCCCCATTCTTCGTAGCCGTGAATTAGTACTTCTGTGTCAGAA
>JAIEDJ010000144.1 GCA_029068025.1 Oscillospiraceae bacterium
AGTGGATATGCGGCTGTGCGATATTATGATGGTGCAGACAGCGGTGCGGCGGCTTAATAAGCTGAAAACTCCCGCGATTATCATGACGGACTAGAACCACCATTCCCCCTCCGCAAGCTACAAGAAAATCTACGAGCGATTTCCGAGCGTTCTCCGCGTGGGAGTTACCGCAACGCCCGCGCGATTAGGCGGCGCTGGTCTCGGCGATGTCAACGACAAGTTGATAATCGGCGTTTCGGCGAAGTGGCTTATCGAAAATCACTGCCTTGCACCATACGATTATTACGCGCCCGACGTCGCCGATCTGACGCAGCTGAAAACGCGGCGCGGCGAATACGTCACCGCCGACATCGAAAAGGCGATGATAAAAAAGGCGGTTTTCGGCGACGTTATCAAGTACTACAAGAAGCTCGCCAACGGTAAAAAAGCAATATGTTACTGCGCTTCCGTGAACCACAGCAAGGCTACCGCCGAGAGCTTTCGTGCCGCGGGAATAGCGGCGGCGCATATCGACGGCGACACTCCGAAAGAGCTCCGCTCGGCGATAATCGGGAAATTCCGCGACGGAGAAATAACGGTGCTTTGCAACGTCGACCTGATAAGCGAGGGCTTTGATGTTCCCGACTGCGAGTGCGCGATATTGCTCCGCCCTACGCAGTCTCTGACGCTGTATATTCAGCAGTCGATGAGGGCAATGCGATACCGGGAAAACAAACACGCCGTGATTATCGATCATGTCGGCAATTACGCGCGGTTCGGACTTCCGGACGACGACCGCGAATGGACCCTCGAGGGCAAACCGAAAACGCGGAAAAAGCAGACGGAGGAGGACGTAAAGGTCAAGCAATGCCCCGAATGCTTTTACACGTTTGTTCCGCCGGAGGAAAAAGACTCGCCGCTTGTCTGCCCGAATTGCGGTTATGAGTTCCCGAAAAAGGAGCGCCGCGAGATCAAGACCGAAAGCGCCGAGCTGCAAAAGATCGAGGGGTTCAAGCTGGACACGCAAACGCCGTCAGACTGCCGCTCATACCGTGAGCTTCTGGACTACGCCAAGCGGCATAACTACAAGCCCGGGTGGGCGTATTATCAAGCTAAGGAGAGGGGGTTAATCGAGCGCAGCAGCTAAAGATTTTGTGAAGTCGACTTCACAAATTGGCAGAGTTGCTATGCGTTTTAAATATGACGGAAGAACATAAAATTCAGAACGAGATACGCGCCGCGTGCTCGGACATCGCGGTGCTGTTCCGCGCCAACGTCGGCAGCGGTCACACGTTCGATGGGCGGTATTTCGAGACGGGTCTGCCGAAAGGCTTTTCGGACCTGTTCGGATTTCGATTGTCGGACGGCAAGGCGGTGTTTATCGAGGTGAAAACGGAGGCGGGAAGAGTCTCCGCCGAGCAGAAAATTTTTATCGGAAAAATGCGCGGATACGGCGCTCTAGCGGGTGTCGCGAGAAGCGTTGAGGACGCGAGAAATATTATTGAAAGCGCAACAGCCTCAAAGATGAAGCAGAGGAACGAAGTGACGGTTGCGAATCTTTGAGGTAGCGTTGTTGCGCGTATTAAAATAAGGAGGATTTTAAATATGTTTAAGACAGACACAAACAAGGCAACCGAGGGCGGTACGCTCAAGCCCGAGGGCGATTACGAGGTAATTATCCTGAAAGCCGAAAAGACGACAACGCCAAACAGAAAGGAAAAAATCGCGGTCAGATATGTTATCAGGAACGACGTTGACCAGAGGTTCAAAAACGGCTTGATCTTCGACGATATCTGGAAAAAGCGCGAGCCGAACGAGGACGATCTGTCCGTGGACGGGTTCAATTTCGGGCAGCTTATGGCGCTGGCGCGTGCGGCGCGTCTGCCCGATGGAAAGGAATATGAAAGCCTTGACGCGTTCCTCGCGGAGCTTGTCGGGAAGCCGCTTAAGGTGCATTTGTACCACGATGATTACAATGACAAATATTACGAGAAGGTTGACATTAGATACCAGACGGACTTTCCCGATGTAAGGCACGTTCAGAAAGTGAGCGCACCGAGCGCTGCGGGATATGCCGCGCCGCCCGCCGCCGATTTCGCAGCACAGAACACAACGGCGTCAAGCGATGACGATTATCCGTTTTGATTTTGTCCAGTCGACTAGACAAATTGGAAGCAAGAAATGAATATTTACGATACTGTTAAAGAGAACGTCACGGCTCGGCAGGCGGCGGAGCTGTACGGCATCAAGATGAATCGCCGCGGAATGTGCCTTTGCCCGTTCCACAGTGAAAAACACCCGAGCGCGATAATCGACAAGCGGTTTCATTGCTTCGGGTGCGGCGGCGATTTTTCGGTGATAGACTTCACTGCAAAGCTGTTCGGAATAACGCCGATAGAGGCGTGCAGGCAGCTCGCGCGGGATTTCGGGATAAGCGTTCCGGATAGCTGGAACGCTGCCCCGACAGTCGCACAGCTGCACAGAATACGCATAAAATCCAAGCAAAAGCAGTTCGAGGACCTTACAAAAAGGCTATTTGGGATCCTCCGCGATTATTACATAACGCTCTCGGAGAACCGCAAAAAGTACGCTCCGAAATCACCCGAGGAGCAGTTTGACGAACGCTTTACCGAAGCGCTGCGGAATATGGATTTTGTCGATTGGGCGCTGGACGTTCTCAACACGGGAACAGCTTCGGATAAAGCCGACTTTATTGCAGAATACGGAAGGAGGGTAATTTCAGAACTTGAAAACAAAATACAGTGATTTAACGTCCGAACAGCAGGACGCGATAGACGGACTGCTGAACGAACAAAGCAGTATGCCCGATCGTTTCTATTCGTTTGACGATACGGGCAATGCACATAGATTTACAGATAATTACGGCGAGATATTCCGCTACAACCATGCCGACAAAGCATGGCTGTACTGGGATAAAACGCGTTGGAAATATGATGATGACGGCGCGGTTTTCCGTGCGGTGAACGCGTCGGTCGAGAGTATGAAAAATGAGCTTGAATATTACCGAAGCAACGGTGAAAAGGACGCGGAGGACGCGTTTTCAAAGCATATGAAGTATTCGCGTTCGCATAAGGGCAAGACGGCTTGCGAGAGCGAATGCCGTCCGATACTGCCCGTAACGCCCGGACAGCTCGATCAGCATAAAATGGCATTCAATACTCCGTCGGGAGTGCTCTCGCTGAAAAGCGGAAAGCTGACCGCGCACGATCCGAACTGGTTTATTACAAAGCTGTCCCCGGTCGAGTATGCAGAAACGCCGCACAGCTGCCCTGTCTGGGAGCGTTTTCTTGACGAGGTGTTCCGCGGCGACAAGGAGCTGATACGCTACATACAAAAGGCGGTCGGCTACTCGCTGACGGGACGGACAAGCGAACAGTGCGCGTTCTTTCTGTACGGCACGGGACGCAACGGAAAATCAACGTTTCTGGACGTGATAAGCGATATCTGCGGTGATTACGCGGTAAATATCCAGCCCGAAACGCTGATGATAAAGCCCAACAGCAACGGCGCAAGCTCTGATATAGCGCGGCTGCGCGGTGCGCGATTCGTTACCTCCACCGAGCCTAACGAGGGTATGCGCATAAACGAGGGCTTGCTCAAGCAGCTGACGGGCGAGGATATTGTCACCGCGCGTAAGCTCTACGGCAACGAGTTTGAATTCCGCCCCGAGTTCAAGCTGTGGATGGCGACCAATCACAAGCCGATAATCCGCGGCACCGATCTTGGAATATGGCGGCGCGTGCATATGATACCGTTTTCCGCGACGATCCCCGAGAGCCGCGTTGACAAGCAGCTTGGTGAAAAGCTCCGCGCCGAATACCCCGCGATACTCCGTTGGGCGGTCGAGGGCTCCCTGATGTGGCAGAGGGAGGGTTTGGATATGCCGGGCGCGGTTCGTGCCGCGGTCGCGGAATACCGCCGCGAAATGGACGTTGTCAGCGCGTTTATCGAGGACCGCTGCGAGGTTCGCGACGGCGCGTATGTCAAGGCGAGCACACTCTTCGCCGCTTATGTGGAGTGGGCGGAGAAGTTCAACGAGCATAAGTTTTCCAATACGAAATTCGGCGCGGAGGTTGCCAAGCGGTTCAAAAAGGTTGCGCGTACGGGCGGAAATTATTACATCGGAATTAGTTTGCTCTGCTAAATGGAGGGTATGGAGGGTTTACTATATGTTTAGTTTATAAAAAATAAATTGAATATATAGAAGAGGTTATATACAACCCTCCATACCCTCCATAAATTCATAGAATTGGAGGTTTTGAGAATTATGGATAACATATTGGAGCTTGAACGGCAGGCATGGCGCGGAATTCTCGATTACAGCATGCTGCCCGCGTGCGAGTTCAAATTTCTGGCGACTGTTGAACAGCTTGGTATCCGCTGCCGCCGCGATAATATTCCAGCCGAGCTGCTTCGCGAGGACGTAGTCAAGGCGCGGAAAGTATATCAGTGCGAACGCGAGCAGTTCGATCACAGCGCCGAGATGTACGGGAAGTATCAGGACGCGATCATAAAATCCGATGCGCTCCGTATCGCGATAACTAAGGCTAAGGGTGTCGATAAGCTGCCGCTCGCGCTGGAGTGTATCGAGCTGCTTACCGGAGAGGGCGGCTTTGCGGCTAGGAATTTGAGAGATATGGAGGATTGACAATGGCTAGATATATTGACGCAGACAAACTGATAGAAGAATTAAGTGCGGGGTGTATGCCGATTTGTGAAAAGGGCATTTCGGGGGTTCTCGGTGATGAAAGCTGCATAAAAGATTATATCGACAACGCTCCTACCGCCGACGTTCGCCCGGAAAGGCATGGGCATTGGAGCAGCGAAAAAATCGGATACAAAGGCATAAGGTTCAGACGGTGCTTTGGCTGCGGACACTGCGGCGTTGATGATGAATACGCGAATTATTGTGCCCGCTGCGGCGCGAAAATGGATAGTTAGGACTATGTGCAAAAAACGTGTTGGCACTGATAGGAGGTAATCATGACAGCTAAAGAATATCTTGAAAGAATACAGCTCCGTGACGAGCAGATCAACCAGAAGCTCCGCGAACTTGAGGATTTACAGCGACGACGCACGGTCATATCGGCGGTCGATTATTCCAAAGAGAAGTCATCCGGAAGTCGGTCGCACGAGGCTCCGTTTGAAAAGCTCTCGGATAAGATCACCGATCTGATCGCCGAGATAAACCGCGAGATCGATTTGTTCGTAACAGAGAAGCATGAGATCATAAATCAGATACAGGCGCTTGGTGACTGCAAGTATGTTAAGCTGTTGTATAAGCGCTATGCGGAGTATAAAACGCTTGGAGCTATTGCCGACGAGACGGGGTACACATACCAGTATATCGTTGAACTCCACGCCCGCGCGCTGAAAGATTTTGAAATTACCTATAAAAACCTATTGCAATTTTGATTTTGATGTGGTATCATATAAATGTAAGCTTGTCCCAAGAATATCTGCGCGGCAGGCTGAATATACTTAATATCGGGTGATAAACACAAGCAAAAAAAATGAGACGTTTTATCCGTCTCATTTTTATGTTGGCTTTATAGCTGAATTACAACCATTCTACCAGCTTAGCGAGGGCATCGTTTACCAAAGGGGTATTCGCCGTACACGCGGCGATGATCGCTATTATCACCAATAATACCACAAGAACAACCTTTTTCCAGGAGGTTTTTTGTTCTATGGAATCGGGGGTCTTTGCCTGAGCGTTCTCTTCAGATGTTACCGGCATCTCAGAGCGCTCTTTGGCGGGATCCCCATTCCTTTCCATGGGTTCAACGTGGTGACATTCGGGTGGTGACTTTTTCGCGTTTGCAGGCGGTGAAGCAGCCTCGCTCTTGGTAAACTCAATTTCCAGCAGTTTAAGACTGAATTTTGTCTTTTTCATGATAATAATCCTTTCTTAACCGAACAACTTCCAGTAATAAACAGAAAAATATGTAGTTGCCACATCTGAATCTGAATCACCTCCTTTATGTGCATAACAAAAAAACTACTG
>JAIEDJ010000145.1 GCA_029068025.1 Oscillospiraceae bacterium
TATTCTAACATAGCAGATGATGTGGGCTCGGGGTATGTAAAAGTGCCGCGGATCATCGTCGAATATTTTAAACCGCTGCAGGCGTGCTTTTTTACTTTTCTTACATCGTGGCTTTCTGCGATCTTAATGGGGCTGACAGCTTTCTTTTGCAATCTGGTATCGAAATCGTCAAGTACGGGCGTGGTCGCTTCCGCGGGTTGGGTGGTTCTGATGGCGGTCATCGGCGAGCAGTTTGGCATAGGGCGTTTTACAAAATTCTCGCCAATCTCGTGGATCACGCTTGACAAAATCAATATTGGAAAAATGACAGCAATGCCGTCTTTTTCGTATTGTATGTGCGTTTACGCGGGATTGATCATAGGACTGATCGCTCTGATATTTATTTTCGGGCGCAAACAGAATCTTGATAAGGGGGTCTTGAAATGAACGCTATATCGGTAAAAAATCTCACGAAAAGCTTTAAAGAAGCTACCGTTCTCAACAACATAAACGTTGATTTTGAAAGCGGAAAAGTTCACGGCTTGATCGGCAGAAACGGCTCCGGAAAAACAATGCTGATGAAGTGCATTTGCGGAATTGTTCCGTATAAGATTGGTGAAGTTCGCGTTAATGATAAAGTGATCGGAAAAGAAGTTGACATTCCGCAAAATGTCGGAGTGATTATCGAAACTCCGGGATTTTTGCCGAATTATTCTGGGTTCAATAATCTGAAATTTCTTGCGAAGATCAAAAATAAGATCGGCGCGAACGAAATTAAATCCGCAATAAAAAGTGTAGGCTTAAACCCAGACGATAAGAAGCACGTCGGGAAATACTCGCTCGGTATGCGCCAGCGCTTAGGACTTGCACAGGCAATAATGGAGAACCCCGAGCTGCTGATCCTTGACGAGCCAATGAACGGCTTAGATAAGGACGGAGTAAAGGATATGCGTCAGTACCTGCTCGATCTGAAAGCACAAGGCAAGACGATCCTGATAGCCTCGCACTCCGCGGAGGATATCGACGTGCTGTGTGATACGGTTTGCGAGATGGACAAAGGAAAGCTGGAAAAGCTACGCTGATTTTCTGATATATTATTTTTGCGGCGGTGTAACGACCGCCGCATTTATATTAAATGATGAATTTCAACCGGTGGGACAGTACACCGGGCTTAGACTTGACATTTCCGCATATTTGCAGTAAAATAATAGAAGATATTAAATTCAAAAGGAGCAGCACAATGAAAAAATTTATAGTGCTTTGTGCGGCGGCAGCGCTGCTGTTAAGCGGCTGCGCAGGCAATAACGGCGAAATGTCCGACAGCTCGCTGTCGATTACGGATAGTGCGCCTTCGACACCTCCGGAGAGCAGCACGGAAATATCCGACAGTTCACCGTTAATTACGGAAAGCACGCCGTCCGCGTCTTCCGAAGACGGGGAAATTTCCGATAAAGAGACATCCGGAAAAGAGATCTCCGATAAGGATATCTCCGGTATGACCACTATGGAGCTCGTTCGGGAAATGGGCTGCGGGATAAACCTTGGCAACACCTTCGAGTCCTGCGGTGATTGGATCCGCTCGAACGATGTTTCGGCGTATGAGACCGCATGGGGAAGTCCTGTAATAACGCGCGAGACGATTCAAGGCTATGCGGACGCGGGCTTTGGCGTGCTGAGGATCCCGGTTGCGTGGTCTAACGTTATGAGCTCGGACGGAAATTACACGATCAGCCCGCAGTACATAGCGAGGGTTCGCGAGATCGTCGGCTGGACTCTGGATTCTGGAATGTTCGCGATCATAAACATTCATTATGACAGCGGCTGGGTGAATGTTTTTCCCGAAAACGAGGAAGAAAACATGAAGCGCTTTAAGGTCATGTGGGCGCAGATCGCCGAGGCGTTCAATGATTTTGACGAGCGGCTGATGTTCGAGTCGCAGAACGAGGAGCTTGGCTGGGATTCGATCTGGAACCGCTGGAGCGGCACAAACGGCGAGGAAAAGCGCAGGTCATACGAGCTTGTAAACAGGGTCAATCAAGCCTTTGCGGATGTAGTTCGGGGAACGGGAGGAAACAATTCTGTCCGTCATCTGCTGATATCGGGATATAATACCGATGTTGAGCTTACCTGTGACGAGCTGTTCAAAATTCCGGACGATCCCGCGGGCAGGCTGGCGGTATCGGTGCATTATTATGATCCGTCGACTCTCACTATTCTCGAAGCGGACGCGGACTGGGGCAAGGCAAAGACGACCTGGGGCAGCGGCGATGATATCGCCGAGCTGGAGCGCAAAGCTCAGATGCTGAAAACGCGCTTTATTGATAACGGTATACCCGTTATCGTAGGCGAATACGGCTGCTTCGGCAAGAACAAAACACGCGATACGATAGAGAGCTATCTGCTTGACGTTTCTTCGAGAATGTACGGTATCGGCGCGTGCCCGATACTGTGGGATACCTGCAATGACGAATACGACCGCAGCGCTAACACATTCCGCCGCCCCGAATTTATTAAAAAGCTCCTTGCCGGGATGATCTCCGCAAGATAAAGATACACCCGAACATTAATTTGATTGTAATAATTTAAAAAGAGCCGATAAAATTTACCGGCTCTTTTTGCGTAAAAATTTATTCATTAATAAGCCATCCGAGAACATCTCTGTCGTTTTCACGAGCCAAGCCGAAGATCCAATGTCCCGAATCATCGAAGGTGAGCTTCGCTAATTCGTCTTTGGTCACAAATATGACAAACGAATCCGGGCTGTTCCGCAGCTCACAGTTTACTCCCAGAGCCTTGAGACGTTCGATCTCTTCCTCAAACCGCGAGATCTTCCAGGCGTTGTATGCCTGTTCATAAATTTTGTATGAGGCTTGAGATTCCTCGTAAGCCGCGTCATGATCCCGATGAAATTCGTCGCTAAGAAATTCGCCGTCAACAAAGTACTCCGCGACCAGATCCGGTATTTCGGCGAGAAGTTCGATCCCCTTGTCATAATCCAATTTTGCCCAATAGTCGTTTTGATAATATTCCTCGCCGTTTATCAGATACTCGGCATTGTTTCTGAGCAGGTGCATATTCATAGACTTACACCATTTTTTCAACCAGTCCCGTTCATACTCGCCCAAGGTCTTTCCGTTGTACACAAAATCTTTATCTTCACTTTCGTCGTAAGGAAAATAAAATACAGCCACCGCGAAAACGCTGCTGTCATCGTGCTCCTTGAAAGCCTCGGATAATGTTCTGGTGATCACCTTGCCGTTAAAGCTTTTAAACGCGCCTACCTCTTCACAGATACTGAGGATACCTACATTATCATCAGCGCCGGAGCTTGCCCATATCACCGAGGAACGGTCAAGCGAGGGCGGCGTGATATTTTCCGGCTCGCTGGTTGCCGGGAAAGAATTTTCGGATATCACTGAGGAATTTTCCGGAATTACCGTTTCTCTGTTACTTGAGATTACGCTGTGCCGGATACCCGTTCCGATAACCGCCGCCAGAGCGCAGCAGCCTCCCGCCGAGGCTATTTTCGCGGCGGTTCTTCTTTTTTGCTTTTGCTTTAGAAAAAATTGCTCTCTGCGTTTAAGCAGACTGTTTACCATTTCATCACAAGTCTTCATAAATAAAGCCCTCCTTATCAAGCTCTGATTTCAGAGATTTTTTTGCGCGGTAAAGCAGATTTTTTATCTGACGAGCATTCTTTTTCATAACGACCGCGGCCTCACTGTTTGAAAATTCCTCGAAATATACCAGCCACAGCACCTGCCTGTAATCCGGAATGAGCTTTGAAAGCGCACTATGCAAAGCCTGCTTGTTTTCCTCCATTATATAGGCTTGTTCAAGGCTTTTTCCATCGCTTATGTAGTTGTCGGCATCTTCAATAGGCGTATTGATAAGCTTAGAGTTATGTCTGATGTGATCGATCGCTATATTTCGTCCTATTGCATACAGCCATGATTTAAAACTGCTTTTCCCGGAAAATTTCGGCTTTTTTGTGATCAGCCGAAAGAATGTGTCCTCGGTCAATTCCTCGGCAACGCAGAGGTTGTTTACAAATTGATTCAGATAAAGTATCAGCCCGTCTTTATAATCTCCTACGATCTCCGAAAGTCCGTTATCATCGCCGTCAAGGTAACGGCGGTAGCTGCTTGCACCGTTGTCCATTGACCTGCTCCTTTCCAAAAGGAATTTTGATCCCTTTACATATTAGTCGGATGAACTCGATAAAAGTCTCACTTGTTTTTGATATTTTTTAAGCAGCACGTGCATGGCTGTAAACATCGGAACAGCCGGCCTCATAAAAGGTCGGCTCAGCTTGTATAAAAAGTTTTTTTAAGCCAAGAGCTGCGTACCAAACCCGAGCACAAGCGCCCAAGCTAAGGACAACATTGCGTGGGTGACTGCAAATTTCAAAAAGCAGTCCCGCTCGGCAAAGCGGACGCATTATGCGCTACGCGCAAAACGCTAGTGAAGCGGAGCCGAGTGGGACTGGCTAGGGCAGGGCGCTGCCCTGCCCGGTTTTGAATTTTTTTGATAAACAGCTCCTCGTCAACGTGGCAAACCAGCAAAGATCAACATTTTAGGTGTTTATCTGCAGACTGAGCCAGCCCTATAAAAGGCCGGCTAAAATTATTCTTTTTGAACCGATTCAAGTTTCTGCCGCCGCAGCATTAAATAAAAGTAACTTACACAAATTATGATCTGAACGATCGTAGACGCGGGAATAGCAAGTCCGATATGGAATAAAGAGACAGGTGTCTGCCTGCTCATGATCCACGATACGGGTATCCTTATACCAAACGCGCATATAACGCCCTGCAGCATAACGAACGTTGTTCTTCCGCAGCCGTTGAAGTAGCCCATAAAGCAGAACAAAAACGAGGTGAATATACAGTCTATCGCATACGCTTTCAGATATTCCGCCGCGCCCGAAACGGTTTCGGGCTTCTCCGCGAAAAGTCCCGAAAGCAGTTCCCCGTGGAAAAACGTAAAATAAAACATCGCGACACCGACAGCCAGCGAGGATAAGATCCCGCACAGCAGCGCTTTTCGGGCGCGCTCGGGTTTCTTCGCTCCCATATTCTGCGCCACAAAGGACGACATAGACTGCATAAATGCCGACGGCACGAGCATAATGAAGCCGCACAGCTTTTCGGCAACGCCGACGCTTGCCGATTCTGTCAGTCCTATATTGTTGATAATGGCAAGTATCGCGAGAAATGAAAAATTCGCGAGAAGATCCTGGAGCGCAACGGGAGTTCCGAGCCTTAAGATGGATTTTATATACATTTTTTGAGGACGGATATCCTTCAGCGAAAACGAAAAGGGCAAAGACTTTTTTCGGATAATGATCAGTGAAAGTACGACGCTTATTGACTGTGAAAATACCGTTGCAAATGCCGTGCCCTTTGCGCCCATGTGGAAAACCGCGACAAGAAGCAGGTCTCCGAGAATGTTGAGAACGCAGGCTATCATAACTGTGATAAGCGGCATTCTGGAGTCGCCTATTCCTCTGAAAATGCTTCCCACCAGGTTATAAGCCGTAATAAACAACGTACCGGCGGAGCATATAACTATGTACGCGACTGTTTCGTCATACGCTTCGGCGGGTGCTTTCATCAATTTCGCGAGAAGCGGCGCGGCGGTCGTCATAATGATCGTAAGAATAACCGCGATCACTCCGAAAAGGAATATGCCGTTTCCGATGATCTTTCCCGCTTTGTCGCTCATTTTTGCGCCGATCATTTCTCCTACAAAAACGGTAACTCCCATTGAAAGTCCCGTAATGACGAGGGTCAGCGTCTGCATTATCTGGCTTCCCGTTGCCACAGCGGATATGTATATATCCGAAAGCTCGCCGCCGAACTTTCCCACGATAAGCAGGTCGGCTGCGCCGTACATTGCCTGAAGAAAAAGAGCCAGCAGAACAGGCAGCGCAAACATTATCAAGGGCTTGAATATGCGCCCCTCGGTAAAATTATTTTCACGTTCCATTAGTGACCTCCTGAATTTCTGTATTTGCGGAAGAAGCCTTTCCCCTCAAAACAAAAAAGCCGGATAAGAACACCGTACAAAAGCGGTGGTCTTATCCGGTATCGCTTATACGCTGCGAATACCTCCGACAAAGGTTTTGTACGACATCTTATCCGGCGCTGTAATTACGTCTTACAGCTCCTCCGATGAGCTTTATTATTTTAACACATATTTGGGGTAATGTCAAGACCAATATTTTGCAGGCTGAGCATGCACCCTTGTTCTACCCCAATGTAAGATGAAACATACTGTTTTTTCACAAAGCCACTATCAAGGGGCAGGTAAGATATAGCCGCATTTAACCCGCCCCCTTGAGGGGGCTT
>JAIEDJ010000146.1 GCA_029068025.1 Oscillospiraceae bacterium
CCAAAGGGACTAGTCCCTTTGGAATCCCGGTTTTTAACTTTAAAAAACCTGCAAATTTTAAAGGAGTACTGTATGCAGATCTGGACAAGCGTTTTTGCGGCCATCGCCGCGTTTGTGCTGACTTGGCTCGCCGGTTATTGGCTCATACCGCTGCTGCATAAGCTGAAATACGGTCAGACTATCCTCGATATCGGCCCGAAGTGGCATAAGGCAAAAAAAGAAGGCACCCCAACTATGGGCGGTATCGCCTTTATTTTCGCTGTCTGCGTGAGCTTCACGGTCGGAATGATCGCCATGGGCGCTTCCGGAAACGCAGATTGGCTCGGAGCGGATAAGGCGGAATTCATTACGTCGGTTTCCGGTGTGGTGATGGCGCTGATGTTCGGATTCATGGGCTTCCTGGACGATTTTATCAAGGTCAGGAAAAAGCATAATGAGGGACTTACCCCGTTACAGAAGATCGTATTTCAGGTAATGATCATCGCCGCGTATTTCGCGACGCTGTATGTAAGCGGGTTGTCGCACACCGTGATATTGTTTCCGGGCGGTCTGATCTGGGATATGGGATTGTTCTATTATCCCGTAATGGGACTTGGTATACTGTATCTTGTAAACGCGGTGAACCTTACCGACGGTATCGACGGATTGTGCTCATCGGTCACGGTGGTGTATACCGCGGCGTTCGCGGTGATCTCGTGGATACTCGGAATGTTCGGTCACACGCTGCTGGCGTTCTGCGCGGCAGGCGGCTGTATCGGATTTCTGATGTGGAATTTCCCGCCCGCGAAGGTGTTCATGGGAGATACCGGCTCGATGTTCCTCGGAGGCATAGTCTGCGCGCTGGGCGTGGGCTGCAAGGTGGAATTCCTGATGGTGATCGCAGCTATGGTTTACATTCTTGAGGCGCTTTCCGTCGTTATTCAGTCAACGATATTCAAGATCACAAAGAAGATATACCATACGAAGGAAGGCAAGCGGTTCTTTAAGATGACTCCCATCCATCATCACTTTGAGCTCTCGGGATGGAGCGAGATAAAGATAGACGCTGTGTTTTCGGGTCTGGCGGCGCTGCTGGGAGCGTTCGCGGTGTATCTGGCGTATAATATGTTTTCAAAGTAAGAAAAAGTTATTTTAGCTAAGATCAACACTGCAAAGAGCAGTGAATTTCAAAAAGGTCGAAAAAATTTTAACAAATAACAAAAAAATTTTTTCGACCGGTTCTCAATTGGCTGCTAAGCGGAACGGAGCGCTTGCGCGGAGTGGAGTGTGCAGTCAATTGAGAATTTTGAAATTTTTTTAAATCAACAGCCTCTTGTCAACATTTTAAAATAAGGCGGTGATGCCGCCCGACGATTTGGAGGAAACTATGCAGCAGGCAAGACAGAATATCGCCGGCAGACAGTCGGCACCGCCGGGCGGGAATCCTCAAAGACCTGTCAGAGGTTCCGCAAACCGCAGACCGGTTCGGGGAAATGTCAGCGCGGATCCGAGAAGAGCCGCCGCGGGAGAGAGAATAATTGGTGCTTCGGGCGCGGCGGTGCGCGGTACGGTAAATCGTCCTGTACAGAATAACAGCGCCGCAAAGCGCGGTAAGCCCGCGAAAAAGGCAAAAGATCCGAACCGCGTCAGATTCTGGAGCTTTGAGGGCAAGGCTGACGTGCCGATGCTCGCCATAATACTGATACTGCTCGGCTTTGGCATTACTGCTATGTTCAGCGCGGGTCACGCGCTGGCTTATAAGGAAAACGAAGACTCGTTCTATTACATAAAGCACCAGCTGCCCGCGGCGGGTCTGGGACTTGTGGGAATGTTCGCGCTTATGTTGTTCGACTACCGTTTCCTGCGGTATGAATTCAAGACCAAGAACGGGCGCACGTTCACTTTGTCGCATATTATTCTGGCGGCAATGCTGTTTCTGAACGCGCTATGCCTGCCGTTTGGCGTATCCAACAAGCTGGATGGTCAGAAGCGCTGGCTGAGGATCCCTGTATTCGGAACGTTTCAGCCGTCCGACCTGCTGAAGATCGCGGTCATAATTTTTATAGCATACTATATTCAGAAGCACAAGGACGTTATCCGAAAGTTCCGGTATGGACTGCTGCGCCCGGGAATACTGTTCCTTGCGCTGGTGGTCGTGCTGTTCGGAATACAGACGCACCTGTCCGCGCTGCTTATCGTATTTATGACGTGTGCGGTAATGCTGTTTGTCGGCGGTATCAATATGAAGCCCGCGGTGCTGGCGGCAGTCATAGCGGTGCTGGTAATCGTTGTGGCGATCCAGTTCTCGGACTTCTCGTATTTTACCGAACGTATCAATTATATGGATCCTTTGTCGGAGCCGTGGGACAGATCCTATCAGAACTATCAGTCCGCACTGGCGATAGGTTCGGGCGGGATCTGGGGCAAGGGCTTCGGAAATTCCAGCCAGAAGTACTATTATCTTCCCGAGGCGCAGAACGACTTTGTTTACGCGATATGGGTAGAGGAATTCGGGCTGATCGGAGGATTTATCATTATTCTTCTGTTTATGGTGTTTATTTTCAGAGGATTCTGCATAGCGAGGAACTCCGAGGATCGTTTCGGTTCTCTGCTGGCAACGGGGATCACGTTTCAGATAGGGATCCAGGCGCTGCTTAATATCGGAGTTAATCTCTGCTGCATACCCAACACCGGTATTTCGCTGCCGTTTTTCAGCTACGGCGGCACGGCGCTTATGATACAGCTCTGGGAGATGGGCTTGCTGTTGTCCGTCAGCAAGAGGGCGAAGCTGAGATAGGTTTGTTATGTAGTTTTCAAGGGGGCCGGCAATTCAGCAGGGTCAAGGGTGACTCCCCTGGATGGGAGGTGTCACGAAGTGACGGAGGGGCTGACCGATAGACCAGAGTCCCTTGTGGGGGCTGGGGCGAAGCCCCCACATACCTCTTCCCCCTCTCTGCGAGAGGGGAGTATTTAAGGCAATACCGCACAAAGATTGTCGCCTGTTGCCCTCTTTTAGCGACATCCATGCCGCCCTTTGGGGCAACTGCGCAAACATCC
>JAIEDJ010000147.1 GCA_029068025.1 Oscillospiraceae bacterium
TTTCCCTATGGGTTTTCCCCCGCGCCCCTTTTCACTAGCGTTGTCGCTTGCGACAACCCGCCCTCTTCCCATCCTGCCCGCATTTTTCACGGCTGAAAAGTGGTTGGTTCGTTTAGTTTTAATTCGCACATAGATCGGGTTTTTGCAATGTTTCTGCGACTGGGTCACAATACTAAAAGCACGACCAACGTGGCTTTGCTGCGACAATAAAATGTTGATATTATTTTGCTTTATAGCCGAGAACTGCGTTCCAAATCCGAGCACAAGCGTCCAAGCCAAGATCAACAATTTAAACGCGCAGGAGAAATTTCAAAAAGCAGTCTCACTCGGCAGAGCGAAACGAAGTGAAGCGGAGCCGAGTGGGGCTGGCTAGGGCGGCGCGAAGCGCCGCCCGGTTTTGAAATTTCTTTATAAATCAACAGCCCCTCGTCAACATTATAAAACCAGCCAAGATCAACATTTAAAAGGTTTATCTGCAAGCTGAGAGCCTGTTCGGTTTCCCGAACAGGCTCTTGATGTTATTCGTTTACTATCTCGATGATCAGGTCTCTTGCAGCGTCCGCATCGTCGGGGGTTTCAAGGCAGCAATAATACGCGGTATCGTTCTCGTCAAAAAATACAATATAGTCGGGATGTGAGGGATGATTGGAAAATGTTATGCCCTTGTAGTCGTATTGCTCGATGAAATCTTTGTCGAGAAAGTCCGGGTGGATACCCTCGTCATACTTGCACGCCGTTATGCTGTGATCGGCGAAAACGTATGTTATGCTGCCCGCTCTTTCTTTGCCTGTGCCGGGATACATAAGCCATGCGGAATATTTTTTGAAATCGGGGCGCTGTTCCATATTTTTGACCTTGAAGCCCAGACTGTTTTCGTAGCCGCGATTCAGAATATCCGCGTAGCTGCAGTCTTTTTCTCCGGAGAAAAAGTCCGGTTTGTTGTCGGGGTCAACGGGCTCGGGAGCGGAGACATTTATTATCTCGATGATCCGGTCTCTTACCGCGTCCGCGTTGCGGGGATCGGCAAATAGGCAGTAATACACCACATTGCTGCCATCATAAAAAATAACAAGGTTGGTATGTGAGGGGTGTTTGTAAAAGATATAGCCCTTGTAGTCGTATTCTTTGAGGGATTCTTTATCGAACAGACCAGGATGGTTTACATCGTCATACCTGCTTGCTGATATTTCGTGATCATTGAAAACATAGGTCAGCTCGCACGCGTCTCCGTTTTCGCTGTCATGATACAAAAGCGAAGGCAGGTATTTTTGAAAGCCCGGGAAATTTTCCGTGTTTTTGACTTTGAAACCAAGGTCTTTCTCAAAGCCGCGCTCTATGATCTCCGCGTAGGAAACGCCGTTTCCCGAGAAGAACGGGTCTTGGTCGGTATCGGGTTCGGGGGCAAGATCGACAGCAAGGGTATTTTGTGTGACATTGACCGAAGCCGCGCCGCCATACCTCGCGTCGAGCTCTATCACGATATGCCACTCCGCCATATCGTCGGTGCCGATGTTGGGTACGATACGGTCTATTGTGATACTGATCGTGTTGTTTTCGGCAGAGTACTCCACTTTTCTTACGTCATGACCTATCGAGCCGCTGCCCTCCTGAACAATGACAAAAAGCAGGCAATGATCCTTGAAGAACTCCTCGTCATAGCCGGAGACCGCTTGATAAAAGCAATTGGTGTCGTCCCACCTGAGATTGTATTTGTCGGCATTGTCAACATAATATTTTTCAAGCTCGCCCCTGTCCTTTATCAGTACCGTTTTCGGATAGCTGTCATCGGGGTCGTAGTATGCGTTCGTGCGGATATTTTGTGCCTTGAAGTCGAGCTTGGGCGTTTCGGGAGCGTTGTTTGAGACTGTGTCGTCCGTTCTGCTATTTTCGGGATCGTAGTTTGAGACTGAATTGCCCGCTCCGCTGCTTGCGGGATCTGAGCCTGAGACAGTGCCGCTTTGAAGCGCGCGATCATTGTACTGCTTTATTCCAAGCTGCACGGCTACGCACAGCACGGCGGCAACAGCCGCGATCCCGGCGAATCTGCCCGCGAATTTAACAATTTTAAGGGCGGTTTTGCGGGGACTGGTGCGCAGGAGCTTTTGCGCGGTCATTTCGATAAGGTCGTCGTCGATGTTGGAAATGCTGTTTTCCAAAATGTCGTTTTTCATAGGTCAATGCCCTCCTTTTCAAGGCGTTTTTTCAGATCTTTTCTCATTCTGCAAAGCGTCGAGATCACGGAGCTGTAGCTTTTTCCCGTGTTTTCGGAGATCTCGCCGATCTCAAAGCACCAGAAATAGCGCTGAATGAAGATCGCGGCTTTGTTTTTGGGAACGCTGCGGAGATAATCGTTGATGACGCTTGTCAGATAATGCTCGTTGAACGTATCGTCGGTTTTGTCCTTCGCGGCGATATCCTCGGCGAGCTCGGACAAAAGCTGTTCGTATTCCGTGCCGCCGCGCTTTTCGCTCGTGCTGCGCTTGTAACGGTGCAGTGCGTTGTTCCGCGCGATCCTGGCGAGGTATGCGGAGAGACTGTTCGGTCTTTCGGGCGGAATGGAGTTCCACGCGGCAAGGTAAGTATCGTTTACGCACTCTTCGGCGTCGGTGCGGCTGTGAATTATATTGTTTGCGATCGAAAAGCACAAGCCTCCGTATTTTTTCTCAACGGCTTTGAGCGCCTGCTCGTCGCGCTTGAAGAAAAGTTCGATTATTGATGTGTCGTCCACGGTCATCACCTCCTCTGTAAATTTAAGATCCCAATTTATAAAAGTTATTGCAGAATTTTATAAAATTTGTGATGTTGTACAAGCTATCGGCTGATATATTGGTTAAAATGACGATAATAATATTATATATGATAAAATAAGTCTTGTCAACCCCGAGTTCGGCGGGCAAAAAAGCTCTTGAAATTTTCCCGAAAGTATAGTATAATGTTGATGTACCGAAATTAATGTGGTCAAGGGACTTTGCTCCTTGTTGGGGTTGGGTGACTCCCCTGGAGGGGAGGTGTCACGGAGTGACGGAGGGGCTGACCGACAGACCGGAGCCCCCGCATCTCTTCCCCCCTCTCGGAGAGGGGGAGATCCGCAAATTCTTTTGAAAGGAACATTTACTGTGAGTAATATTACATACGATTATATCAAAACAAATAAGGACGTTCAGACCTATATCAATTCCGCCGACGCGGCGCTGCTGTCTATCGGCTATACAGAGCACTCCAACGCCCATGTGGAGCGCGCCGCCGCTTCCGCTTTTATGATCCTCGATACGCTCGGATACGACGAGCGCACCTGCGAACTGGCGCAGATCGCCGCTTATATGCACGATATAGGCAATGTTGTGAACAGGGTCAATCACGCACAGACGGGCGCGGTGATGGCTTTCCGTCTTCTCGATAACCTCGGAATGCCTGCGGAGGAGATCGCAATGATCATCTCCGCTATCGGTCAGCATGACGAGGGGGCGGCGGCTCCTGTCACGCCTATCGCGGCGGCGCTTATCATCGCGGATAAGTCCGACGTCCGCCGAAGCCGCGTCCGTCCCGCTGAACGCGAGCTGGCGCGCGGGGGTGATCCGCTGCCGGATATCCATGACCGCGTGAATTACGCGGTAAAAAGCTCGACGCTGTCATTCTCCGAGGACAAGAAGGAGCTTGTGCTCACGCTTGACATCGATACAAGCATAAGCTCTGTGATGGAGTACTTCGAGATATTCCTTTCGAGAATGAGCCTCTGCAAGACCGCCGCAAGATCGCTCGGCGTGAGCTTTGGCGTTGTGATCAATAATCTTAAGATACTGTAAAATTTTGTCAATTGCCGTTATTTTGACAATTTTTTAAGATTTTCAGTGAATTATTCTATATATTTTGCGAAAAATCAAAAAACCTCTTGCAATTCCGCAAAATATAGTGTAAAATATAAATAGAGCAATATTGCG
>JAIEDJ010000148.1 GCA_029068025.1 Oscillospiraceae bacterium
CGGATATTCAACCCAGAAACGTCTTTTATAAATAAGATCCTTCCGTTTTCCTTAACCGCCGTGCCGCAGATCCCGACACGATGACCGCCGTCAAGCGTAACGAATCCCCGCGCGATGTCGTCCTGAAAGCTGTGCACCGAATAACGGCATATCTGCGCAAAGAAATCGGCGGTCTCCTCTGCCGAAAAGGTATCCGAACATACCTTCATCTCACCGAAGATATTCACGCATACCGCCGGCCGCCCGACCCTGATCCGTATCTCGGCAACGCCAGAAAACGGCTCCGGCAAACGGATCTTTTGCGGCAGAGCCGGATTTGATGTTTTACATGAGATCATTTTTTGTCCTCCGCTTTGATACTTGTCCTGCCTGCTTAATATTATGCCGTGCACAACACGAATAGAACATAAAATTCAATAACCATAATCAAGACAAAGAAAAAAGGGACAAGAGAAACCATTGTTTCTCTTGTCCCTGCTCCATTATCTTTGATTATCGATCCCGCTTTGACAAAACGATCAGCGCCGCGCCCTCATGCACGGTAATCACGGCACGATCCTCGATTATCTCATTGCTTACGCCGAGAGTCACATCGTTGGTGATGACGTGCTTGTCCAGCGGATATTTTACGCCCGAAATGCTGATCCTCACCGATCCTTCATACGAAAAAACCGAGAGAAAGCCGTCGTTTTTCGGGATAACAGCGCTCTCGCCAATCAGAAAGAATACCTCGGTATCCTCAGAGATCAGTCTTCCGCATATCCCGTTTTTTTTCAGATGATACAGCAGCTGAATATTTCCGAGAGTGTGATCCAGCCTCCCGCCCAGCGCACAAAAGAACCTGATATCACGGTATCCGCGCTGTACCGCGAGATCCGCCGCCAGCGCCGCGTCGGTATCGTCCTTTATCGGAGAAACACGAATGCACTCCACCCCTTCGGGAAAAACGCTGTATGCGCTGTCAAAGTCCCCCACCGCCAGATCGGGAGTTATCCCCGCCGCAAGACAGTAGTCCAGACCTCTGTCGGCGGCAATGACATAACCCTCCACGTGCTCCTTAAGAAGTGCACCGCACGGCGCGCCGCAAATTATCGAGCAAACCATCTACTTCTCCCAATCGTTGATCTTCTGCGCTTCCTCATACATTCTGAGATAGCTGTCATACCGCGACTGCGCAATATCTCCCGCACTGACCGCCGCCTTTACGGCACAGCCCCTCTCCTTAACATGAGCGCAATCCGAAAATTCGCACTCACCGAGGAAACGCCTGAACTCGCGGAACGCCGACCCGAGCTCCGCCGCCGAAATACGGCAGTAGCGCTCCGTATCGACCGTCGAGAACCCCGGGGTATCCGCTATATAACCGTCCCTTTTGAACATCTCGACCTGACGCGTCGTATGTCTGCCGCGTCCGAGCTTCCTGCTGATATGCGCGGTCTCCAATTGCAGCTCCGGATAGAGAACGTTCAGCAAACTCGACTTCCCTACGCCCGAGTTTCCGATAAACGCTACTGTGCTGCCACCGATCAGCCCGCGCAGCTTCTCCGCGCCGTCGCCCGTTGTGTTGTCGACAGTACAGACCGGGATCCCTATACGCTCGTAGATCCCCGGCAGATCTCCCGCCGTCTCCAGATCGATCTTGGTAAACACGATAACAGGCTCTATTCCCTTGCTGTCGGCTATCGCCACCAACTTGTCGAGAATAAAGCGGTTGACCGCGGGCTCAGCGGTGCTGTTCACGAAAACTATCCTGTCAAGATTCGCCAGCGGCGGACGCACAAGATAATTCCTTCGCTCATGAATATCTGTGATCACAGGCTCTGAGTTCTCGCAGAACTCCACTGTGACAAAATCTCCCGCAGACGGGCTGATACCCTTATTGCGGAAGATCCCGCGTGCCGCGCATTTTACGTTCTCACCGCACATACAGCCGTCAAGGGCGTCTACATAATAGACGCCCCCGACCGCTTTTGTGATCATTCCGTTAAAAATACGATCATCCATACCGTTCAATTTCAGTTACCCGCGCTCTTAAGCAGCGCTTCCAGCAATTTGATATCATTACTGCTAAGCCCTCTGCCGGAGCTTGTGCTGTATCCGTACTTGGACAATATTCCCTTTATAGTGGAAACGTCGCTGCTGTATGATGTCAACCCACCGTAATCATCAAAGTTTCTGTTTGCTATAGCCGCCAGCAGCGCCTGCTTATCAATATTGCTCATCTGAGCAACAGCTGGCTCCGAGTTATTGGGATCGGAGCTGCCCGAGGAATTCGGCTCGGAGCTTCCCGAATTTTCAGAGCTTGAGCTTGAACCGCCGTCCTGCTGCAGCTGATAGAAAATGGAATTATCCTTTGTAAGCTCAGTGGGCTTGGGCGGATCCTGGCTGAAGTCTACGCTTACCTTGTAAAACCAGCCCTCCTTGCCTGTGGAGCTTGAAACAACCTTGATGTCCAGCTCCTTATCTGTTTCATCAACCCTGCCCTCCAGCTTATAATTGATAGTTCTGTTGCTGGACAAACTGAGGTCGCGGATATCAGGCTCCGGCAAGATCACAAGCCTTCCGCCAACATAATAGCGGAACTCGAACTCTCCCGTGATACCCATAGGGATCGCAATAGGCAGCGTGAACGACACCGTCGGTACATCACCCGTACTTACCTCCAGAGTAACAGTAGTGTTTCTGTCCACCATTGTTCCTTCCGGAATGCTCTGCGAGATAACAGTGTCCTTGGGCAGCTCGCTGTTTACCCATTTGATATCCGGCTTAAGATAAAGCTCGTTGCACATCTTCTGTACTTCATCGATCGGCTTATCCGTCAGCTTCGGCATCTCGACAGAACTGTTTTTAGAACCATAGCTAACTATAACTACGACCGTACTGCCCTGCTCCACCATAGAGTGCGCAGCAGGATTTGTTTCAATAACACAATCCTTCGGAATAGTGTCATCCTGTCGGGATGTCACTGTTGTTTTAAAGCCGTCTCTTTCAAGCTGCTGAATAGCATATGCCGCCTGTCTGCCCTTGAAATCATATATTTCGATCAGCTTACGTCCCTTGCTGACCTTTACGGTGACTGTCTGACCAACCTTGACGCTTCTGCCCTCGGGCGGATCCTGATCGAAGATCTGATATTGCGGAGCGTCGTTCCATTCTTCCTTGTGAACAAGCGTAATATAGCTGCCGTACTGCGCGTTTGCGTCATCCCATGACATTCCCACCAGATCAGGCATAGGGAACTCGCCGTTCTGATCAATTTTGATACTATTGTCATAGCTGCTTATATTGCTTTGACTATTTGAACCGAACCCGTCGACAACAAGCTTCAGCAGCAGGAACACCGTAGCGATAACAAACGCCGCGCCGACCGCGAATAATATCGGGATAAGCGGACTGCGCCGCTCCTCATACTCGTCATCGTCGTCATCATCGTAATAATCATCGTCGTCGTAAAGCTCATCATCCTCCTCGGGCTTTCTGCGTCGGAGGGCTTCCTTTTCAACGGCGGGATTCGGGCGGTCGATATACTTAGCCGTCCCGTCGGTGGAATTATACTTATAGTCGAAAACTATCCCGGGATTCTTCTTGAATTCCTCAAGATCGTTTATCATCTCCCCGGCCGTCTGATAACGCGCCGAAGGCTCCTTCTGCATAGCACGGAGCACGATCTGCTCCAGACCCTCGGGGATCGTCTCGTTCAGCTCGCTGGGACGCTTGGGGGTGCTCTGCATATGCTTGAGCGCGATAGCCACGGGTGTGTCGCCGTCAAACGGCTTTCTTCCCGTCAGCATCTCATAAAGCGCCACACCCACGGAATATATGTCGCTGCGCTCGTCGGTGATATCGCCGCGTGCCTGCTCCGGGCTGATATAGTGAACCGATCCTATGGTCTTTTCGGACATGGTCTTGTTGTTCTCGCGGTTGAAACGCGCGATACCGAAGTCCATGACCTTGATAGTGCCGTCGCGCAGCAGCATGATATTCGAGCTTTTCACATCACGGTGAACTATGCCGCGGTCATGCGCGTGCTGAAGAGCGCGCAGCACCTGAACCGTGAAATGCACCGCGTCGCGCCACTTGAGAACGCCCTGCTGCTCGATATAATCCGTGAGCGTGATACCGTCCACATACTCCATCACGATAAACTGTACCTTGTCGGTAAAACCAACATCATATATCTTAACGATATTTGTGTGAGAAAGCAGCGCTATAGCCTTGCTCTCATTGCGGAAACGGCGCAGAAACTCATCGCTGCCCGCAAACTCGGTCTTGAGTATCTTTACGGCAACGATCCTGTCCTCTTGTATATCTCTTGCACGGTAAATATCCGCCATTCCGCCGACGCCGATAAGCTCAAGAAGCTCATAGCGTCCGTCCAGCTTTTTTCCGATATTGTTATCCATATAAATGACCCCTTAATTTCAAAACGCCCGCTGTACGCGAGATAATTCTACTAAAAGCAATGTGTTGAAAATAAAAACAAATATATTTTCCGATACGAGCAAAGCGCTCAAAAATTCCCCAAGTCGGCGTTTAAAACACCCGCCGGTCTCGCTCTCAGAACCAATATCAATCCAGCCAGCAAGCAACCTGCTCTAAACGAGTCAGCTTTTCACTGCCCCCGGTCGAAACGAATTCAGTCTCGACAAGCTCTATCACGCGCAAATTCGGCAGTTTATCCAAGAAAGTCAGATCAGGGAATTTGAGACCTTGAATTCTCAGCACTTCCAAGCCCGTAAACAGCATCAGATCTTGATAAGAGGACTCGG
>JAIEDJ010000149.1 GCA_029068025.1 Oscillospiraceae bacterium
GCTGACCATAGTCGACGGTAAAATAGTATATGAGGATAAATAAATGACGATCAAAATAGCATTGGAAAACGGATATATTCCGGATAAGTATTCCAAATACTCGGACGTCAAGCTGAACGGAAACCCTGTTGTTTCGTTTCCCGTCGAGTTTGCGGACGTTCCGGAAAACGCAAAGTCGCTGGCGCTGGTGTTTGTGGATTTTGATTCGATACCGGTCTGCGGATTCGCGTGGATTCACTGGCTTGCAGCTAATATCGCGCCCGACACCCGAACGCTTGCCGAGGACGCGAGTAGAACGGCGGAGGGCATGGTGCAGGGCTCGAACAGCTGCGCTTCACCGTTTGTCGGAGAGCGCGACACTAACGTTACACACCGGTATATAGGTCCATGTCCGCCCGACAAGGATCACACCTACAAGGTGACGGCATACGCGCTGGACTGTATGCTTGATCTGAAAGACGGGTTCTTTCTGAATGAAATGCTTCGGAAAATGGACGGGCATATTATTGTGAAGGATTCTGTTGAGTTTATTGGCAGAGCCTGAACGGAACTCACATCAAGATCAACGTTATAAGAACACAGCAAAGGCACCTTCGCAAAGAACAAACATTATAAACACGCAGTAAAGGCTCTCACGCTGAGAACAACGTTATAAAGAGCAGTGAATTTCAAAAAGGTCGAAATTTTAATTTCGACCGGTTCTCACTTGACGGCTAAACGGAGCGCGAAGCGCGGAGTGTGCCGCCAAGTGAGAATTTTGAAATTTTTTAAATCAGGAGGATATTATGGCACTGGACAGATTGATCGAAAAAATTGAACAGACTCAGAACCCCACTGTCGCGGGGCTTGATCCCAAACTGGATTATGTTCCCGAGTTTATTCGGAGGAAGTGCTTTGAAAAGCACGGCGAAACTCTCAAGGGCGCGGCAAAGGCGCTGCTTGAGTTCAACAAGGGTCTGATAGACGCGCTGTATGATATTGTGCCGGCGGTGAAGCCGCAGGCGGCTTATTATGAGATGTACGGCACGGCGGGAGTTAAGGCGCTGTATAAGACGCAGGAGTATGCGCGCAGCAAGGGAATGTATGTCATTACGGACGGAAAGCGCAACGATATCGGCACTACCATGGAAGCATATGCGGCGGCTCACCTCGGAAAGGTGAAGGTTGGCAGCGAGGAATATGAGCCATTTCTCGGGGACGCGCTCACCGTGAACGGCTATCTCGGCAGTGACGGCATAAAGCCGCTCCTTAAGGTATGCGGCGAGAATGACAAGGGAATTTTCGTGCTGGTAAAAACGTCCAATCCGTCCAGCGGTGAATTGCAGGATAAGCTCGTTGACGGTATGCCTATCTATGAGCTGATGGGCGAGATGTGCGAGGAATGGGGCAGGGAGCTGCCCGGAAAGTACGGCTATAGCGGCGTTGGCGCTGTGGTGGGCGCTACATATCCGCAGCAGATCGAACAGCTGCGCGGTGCGCTGCCGCATACGTTCTTCCTTATCCCGGGTTACGGCGCTCAGGGCGCAACGGCTAAGGACATCGCGGCGGCGTTTGACGAGAACGGTCTGGGCGGCATCGTCAACAGCTCGCGCGGGATCATGTGCGCGTATCAGAAGCAGAAGTGCAGCGAGCACGATTTTGCCGAGGCGGCGCGGAGAGAGGCTATCCGTATGCGCGATGAGATCATGGGCTTTGTCGGAAAGATAAGCATTTCCAGGTGAATAAAAACTTGGGCGAAGGCGGCGTTTTTCAATTGACGATTTTGGAGAATTAAGATCATGAATGTCAGAGAAGCAAGAGCGGTTTTATATAGGAACGCAAGCTGTTCCAAAAAGAGCTTGATCTACAGCCTGCACGAGCGGGAGAAATTTTCCGAAAAACGTTTTTGGGAATTTTATGACTGCGTTATAGCGCTTGCGAGGAACGCTCTCGAAAACGGCAGGGATATTGAAACGGCGCAGAAGATCACGGCGGTTTATCAGTGGGTACTCAAGGAAATGATATGGCACTTTGACAAAAGAGACGGGTCGGTGCTGAAGAAATTCCCGAAGAAGTATAACGATTATATCGAGCGGCTTGACGGAGCGGCAGACGCATATTTTCGCGGAGTGTTTGTCAATGAATCGCTTTATGAGCTGCAAAGACCGAAGGGCAGGAAAAAATGACGGCAGACAGAGCGAGAGAGATTTTTGACAGGAACGCGCTTTGCCAGGATGGCAGTTTTCGGGAACGTCTTTGCGAGGAATGTTGTTTTTCCGAGGAATATTTTTGGGAGTTCTATGACAGTGTGATAACGCTTGCCGAGAACACGCGGGAAAACAAAGTTTCGGTTACTGATACGGCAAAAATTCTTGCTGTTTATGATAGGGTGCTTGAAATGTTCAGGCTGCATTGCGATCCCGATGAAGACATCGAAATTGCGGATCTCCCGGAGGATCCTTCCGGATATCTCGATAGGATCGATGCCGCGGCACGTTTTTTTCTGAACGGAGAGCCTATTGACGAGGACGGTTTTGTTTTGAAAAGACCGTAATTTTAAGTGTGGAACAAAATAAATTGCTTTTAAATCAGGAGGCAATCAAATGGATTTATTAAATAGAAGAAAAGCCACCCTAGTTCTGGCGGACGGCACCGTTTTCGAGGGCTGCGGCTTCGGCGCGGAGGGAAATACTATCGGCGAGATCGTGTTCACCACCGCCATGACGGGGTATCAGGAAACGCTGACCGATCCGAGCTACTGCGGACAGATAGTAACACAAACCTTTCCGCTTATCGGAAACTACGGCGTGAACAAGATCGACCCCGAAAGCAACGGCAGTGCGGTCGCGGGCTACATAGTCCGTGAGTATTGCGAGATACCGTCGAATTTCCGCTGTGAGGGCGACCTTGACAGCTATCTTAAAAGCTTAAATATAGTCGGTATCTGCGATATCGATACCCGGCGGCTTACTCGGATAATCCGCGAGAGCGGCGTTATGAACGGCGCTATCGTTTCCGGCGATTTTGATAAAGAAAAGCTGCTTGAGGAAATACGCGCCTACAAGGTCGGCGAGGTCGTTCCGAAAGTCAGCGTAAAGGCTAAGGAAAATTTCCCCGCCGAGGAATCCGAGCTTCCGAAATATAATGTAGTGCTTATGGACTACGGCTATAAATTCAACATACGCCGCGAGCTTAACAAGCGCGGCTGCAACGTTACCGTTATGCCGTACAACGCGACCGCGGATGAGATCAAAGCGCTGAACCCCGACGGGATCATGCTTTCCAACGGGCCGGGCGACCCCGCGGATAATGTAACGGCAATTGCGACTTTGCGCGAGCTTATTTCCGCGAAAATTCCAACATTCGGAATTTGCCTCGGACATCAGCTTCTGGCGCTTGCAAACGGCGCGAAAACCGAAAAATTAAAGTACGGTCATCGCGGCGGAAATCAGCCTGTTAAGGATCTGGCGTTGGATAAGACATTTATCACGTCGCAGAATCACGGCTATGCGGTCATCGCGGATTCCGTTCCCGAGAGTGCCGGAAAGGTCAGCCACATCAACGGCAACGACGGCACCTGTGAGGGGGTTCGGTATACCAACGCCCCGGCGTTCACGGTGCAGTTCCACCCGGAGGCTTGCGGCGGTCCGCACGATACGGCGTATTTGTTTGACGAGTTCATCGAATTAATGAAGAATAACCGCGGAGGTGAAAAATAATGCCGCTGAGAAGTGATATTAAAAAGGTTCTTGTAATTGGCTCCGGGCCTATCGTTATCGGTCAGGCGGCGGAGTTCGACTACGCGGGAACACAGGCTTGCCGTGCCCTTAAACAAGAGGGCTTAGAGGTAGTACTTATCAACTCAAACCCGGCTACCATTATGACGGACAAGCACATGGCGGACAAGATCTATATCGAGCCGCTTACTCTGGACGTTGTAAAGCGTGTAATTGAGATAGAAAAGCCCGATTCCGTAGTCTCCAACCTCGGCGGACAGACCGCGCTTACTTTGTCAATGCAGCTTGCCGAGAGCGGATTTCTTGAGGAACACGGAGTAAAACTGCTCGGCTCGAACCCCGAGACTATCCACAAAGCCGAGGATCGTCAGGCGTTCAAGGATACCATGGAGGAGATAGGTCAGCCGTGTATTCCGTCAAAGGTAGTTGAGAATATCGACGACGCAATGGCATTCGCGGAGGAGATAGATTATCCGGTGATCGTGCGCCCTGCGTTCACGCTCGGCGGCACAGGCGGCGGTATTGCTTATACAAGAGAGGAACTTCATGAGATCGCGACTAACGGCTTGCGGCTGTCTCCGATCACGCAGATACTTGTTGAGAAGTGTATCTCGGGCTGGAAAGAGATCGAGTTTGAGGTAATGCGTGACAGCAAGGGCAATGTTATCACCGTGTGCTCGATGGAGAACTTCGACCCGGTCGGCGTTCACACAGGAGATTCCATTGTAGTCGCTCCCTGTGTAACTCTCGCGGACAAGGAATATCAGATGCTCCGAACCGCCGCGCTGGACATTATTCAGGCGCTTAAGGTCGAGGGCGGGTGCAACTGTCAGTTCGCGCTCAAACCGGACAGTTTTGACTACGCGGTAATTGAAGTTAATCCGCGTGTTTCGCGCTCGTCTGCGCTGGCTTCAAAGGCTACCGGTTACCCGATAGCGAAAGTCGCGGCTCGTATAGCTGTTGGTTATACTCTTGATGAAATTATCAACCAAGTAACCGGAAAAACTTACGCTTGCTTTGAACCTGCTTTGGATTACCTTGTAGTAAAA
>JAIEDJ010000150.1 GCA_029068025.1 Oscillospiraceae bacterium
TTCAGCACCTGTCAGCGCTGTTGGCTTCACCAATCGGTAATTTTCTCGAATCATTAAATTTATGTTATAATATAAATAAAAGAAAAATCTTGCAGCGTTTTTGGATAAACGTCGTATATACTAATGAGAGGGCAAGGCGGGAACGCCTCATTTTCTCGGAGGTCATGACACGATGAAAGCTATTACAAATGAAAACCGGCTTGCCGAGAAGCTCCGCGAGGGCGACACGGCGGCGCTTGGGGAAATTATCGAATACTATACGGGATACGTGCGCACCGTTATCCGCAATTTCTCTAAGGGCGCGTTCTCCGAGCAGGACATGGAAGAGCTTTGCTCCGACGTGTTCTATTCGCTGTGGCGGCACAGGGAAAATCTCGACGCTGAGATCGGGTTCCGCTCGTATCTTTCGGCAATTGCGCGCAATGCCGTAAAGGACAGGTTCAAGGCGGCAAAGATGCGGAGCGCGGAGCTTGAGGATATTGATGAATTGGATATCCCGAGCGAATATTCGGCGGAGGACGCGGCTATTCTCGGCGAAACGCTGCGCTGTCTGGACGAGGGGCTGAAAATGCTCCCCGAAAGGGAAGGCGAGATCTTCGCGAGGTACTACTTCTACGGCGAAAGCACGCCCGAGATCGCGCGGCGGATGAATATCTCCGAGGGTACGGTTCGCTCGGCTCTCTCAAGAACACGAAACAAACTGAAACAATATCTGACGGAACGGGGGTTTTGAAAATGCTTGAAAAAATTCTGAAAAAATGCTTTGAGGAAGAGGCGGCGCAGGATCAATATTCCGATAATATCAAATCAGCCGTTCTGTCGCGTATCGATATTGATAATATCAAGAACGAGGAGGACATATCAATGAAAAAGCATTTCAGAATAAAGCCGTTTTTGATAGCGGCGGCGATAACAGTCACAGGAGCGGCTACGCTGGTTACGGCAAACGCGGCAACGGACAACGCTATCGGAAATTATCTTGCAAAAACATTTTCGTTTAAGCTTGGGGACAAGGAATATACCGGCACGATCACTTCCTTTGAAGATGTTGACGGCAATGTTACGGAAGTTGAGCTTGATATTCCCGATGGTACCGACGGTATTGCCATTACCCAATATGGCGACGGCGATATGTTTGTCATTACCGAAGAGGGTGAAAGCGACGGCGTTGCCGTTCACCCGCTCGACGGCACCGACAGCGACGTAATTATTACGCAGTATTATAACTTTTGACAAGCCGATCCAAACACTCATACTAATCCCACTTTAGATTATTGAGATAAGTGCGCCAATTTCCGCGCAGTCACCTGTGTTTTTATAGGAAACTCTAAGTGGGATAAGTATCAATTATTTCCGCGAAAATAAAACTGCCCGCTCCGATCGCTCGGAGCGGGCAGTTGTTTGCGGAGTTTTTCTCTGTAGGTTGGGAAATAAGTACTGTGATGTTGTTATGAATAAATGTGTTTCGTTAGCGTGATTTTTTTGGATCGGTTTTATATTTACCCCTTCATATATATAGACGCAAAAAAAGAAGAAATATCACACTTTTTTTGAAAAATTTTTTTATTTTGGATATATCTCCAAAAACACTTGCTTTAATTTGTGCAAATTGCACATTGAATTGAGGGCTTGGAAATAGTATAATTAAAGAAATACTGTAAAAATAACCCTCTCGGGGAGAGTGGGGAGCTTTTTCTACAGACTGAAAATATTTGCGGCAGAAATGCAGAAAGGCGGGGCATGATGAGCAAGATATGGAATGGCGATCTCGGAAACGGATACTACCGCAACCCTATACTGTACGGGGATTATTCCGATCCCGACGCGTGCAGGGTCGGGGAGGATTATTATATGATTTCCTCGAGCTTCAGCAACGCTCCGGGACTGCCGCTGCTTCACTCGAAAGATCTGGTGAACTGGAGGGTGGTCAACTACATTTTAAAGGAAGTGCCCGAAAAGCGCTATGACAAGCCGATGCACGGCTGCGGCGTGTGGGCGCCGTCCATACGGTATCATGACGGCACGTTTTTCGCGTGCTTTCCCATGCCCGACGAAGGGATCTATATGACTACCGCGAAGGATCCGTTCGGTGAATGGACAAAGCCCGTCAATATCAGACCCGGCTCGGGGTGGGAAGATCCGTGTCCGTTCTGGGACGACGACGGCAGGGCGTATCTTGTCGCGGGTGTGGTAAAAAGCCGTATTGGATATAACAACGTATTGCATATGGTCGAAATGCGTCCCGACGGCATGGGGCTGATCGGCGACGAGGTCAGAGTATTCGAGGGAGACAAGGTCGGAGAAATCACCATCGAGGGTCCCAAGCTGTATAAGCGCAACGGATGGTATTACATATTCGCGCCCGCGGGCGGCGTTAAGACAGGCTGGCAGACTATACTGCGCTCCAGAAATATTTTCGGACCGTATGAGCGCAAGATCGTTATGCGTCAGGGGGATACTGAGATAAACGGCCCTCATCAGGGCGCGTGGGTGGACACCGTGACGGGCGAGGACTGGTTTCTGCATTTTCAGGACGTGTATTCGGCGGGGCGTATCGTTCATTTGCAGCCTATGCGCTGGGAGAACGACTGGCCGATCATCGGCATAGCAAAGGATGGAAACGACTGGGGCGAACCTGTAACGGAATACAGAAAGCCGAATGTCGGGGCGGCGGTTCAGGAGATCTGCGAGCCGGATACGTCAGATGACTTTTCGGGTAAGGCTCTCGGGCTTCAATGGCAGTGGAACGCTAATCCGAAGGGCGGCTGGCATGAGCTGACGGATAAGGGATTGAAGCTCAATGCCGTGGCGCGTGAAGAAGGTACTCCTTACGGCGACATTCCGAATCTGTTATTGCAGAAGTGGCCCGCGCTCGAGTTCTTGTGTGTTACACGTCTCGATCTGTCCGGTCTGGCGGACGGCAATACGGCGGGAGTCATTTCCATGGGAATGGAATACGGTCTGCTGGCAATGAAAAAGGAAGGCGCGGAGATCCGATTCTCCTTTGTTAAGGGCGTGCAGAAATTCGCGAATAACCTCGCCGAAGAAACGGCGGAGGAAGAGACGGAGCTTGAGCGCATAAGCGCCGGGAACTGCCGGAAGGTCTTTGTGCGGTATACGGTAAAGCGCATAGGAACGCAGGATCTGAACAACAAGGAAAAGGGATTCCCGCTTGAGGAAGTCACTTTAGAGTACAGCCTTGACGGCGCGGCGTACAAGACCGCAGGGAAGATGAACGCGGTTCCGGGACGCTGGGTCGGCGTAAAGAACGGAGCGTTCTGCATTGCCGACAGAAAAGCCGGCAAGGGATATGTGATAGTGGAAGGTGTGGAATACAGCCGCTGATCGGGCGGCTGTATTTTTTGTCTTTACTGTGCGGCAGTCAAATATTACAAATTGGTTACAATTTTATTACAGCTTTGACATAATTATTGAAATCCGGGAAATGAGGTGATATAATTATGTCATACCTTATAATTTCCGATCCTCGTTGTTTTTCGCAGCCGTGTACATATTTTATTTATATTACTTAAAAAATAAAGTTTTTTACTTAAAAATGCATTTTGTTTCCCCAAAAGTGCGTTTTGTCCGAAATCCGTTGATTTTTTCTCAAAAAACAATATAATAAAACGTGAGGGCGAGGTATGGAATCTCGTCCCGGGACGTCAAGGAGGTTCATTATGAGGATTTTTAAACGGTTCACGGCGCTTGCTCTGGCGGCAGTCACCGCGGGAGCAATGGTATTGGGAGCGGCGGCGGAGGTTGACGAACTCGCGGACGAAGAATACATAGGCGGCTATACTCTTGAGGAACGCGCCGCCTGGGGAATCGATGACTATGCCGAGAATATCAAGACGGTGTTCAAGCTGACATATCCCGACGAGGAGGACGTTATCGACGATATCGTTGACGCTATCACGGAAAGCAACGTATTTGCCGGGCTGTTTGAGGAAGACGCAAGAGAGGCTTTCCAAATCGTCGAGGACTCGCTGAGAGACGCGCTGGAGCCATCGGCAATGCCGCTTGTCGGTGACGATGAGCGGGATTTCAGCAAATATGATGTTTCTCTGATAAAGCAGACAGCAGCAACCGACATTGACAGCGCTGCGGCAGCGGCAACAATGGCTTTGATGGGCTGTGGAGTAAATTCCCAAATCGATGTCAAGAGCAAACTGAATTCAGATACCTCAACAAATATTACGATCCACAAAATAACAAATTTGCTGAAGAAAAATAAAATTGACGTGTCCGGTTTTTCTTACAGAACAATGGCGTTTACGCCCAAAAATAATACGGTCTCCAAAGAAGGCAATCTTATTAATTGTTTGTCGTATGCTTTGGCTTACGATACCGTGCCGGTTATACGTGTTGACAACACAAAGCTGCTCGGTTATTATAATAATACGGCGCTTACTTATCCGATCTATCTTGCTGTAACCGAGGTGGATAATCAGGCAGAGTGCATCAGGTTTTATGATCCGAATAATATTTCTGCATATTCCGGTAAGCATTATTTGGATTTTACCGCTGTGCGGGATCTGCTGGTAGGCTCGAAGGTGCTCTGGGTGTCGGCTTTCGCGAACGAAAAAAGGCTTGTAGGCTTGGAACAGGTCATGGCGGAATATCCGGATGGGTCGTATTACAACAGCAGAACAGATGGAAAAGCGTGCACTTGTCATGGCTGGTGCGACGAGCTTTAGTCATGTGATTGTATAAAGTATGAATATTGGGATGAAAACAACATTCTTCATAAATCATCACAATGTGCGGCATTTGCAATGTATGTTTATGAAAGTGTTACAGGAATTAATCATTATGTTGCTGAAAAAACTAATAAAACTTCTGTGAATGCATCTCTAAATGCAGCCACTGCAAAAAAATATCTGAAAGGGCTGCCGGTTGGTACATATGTAAGGGTTTTGACAGCCGGTGGTACCAAACACTCCATTTCGATTCTAGAAACCACTGATGATCAAATTACAATATATCATGCAAATTATGGAATCGCTCTTTCTGATAAATGTAAGATTAGTCTTGAAACCATTTCATGGGCTACATTCGCTGCTCGTTTTACAAAGTTGTTACACTATGTTGATTAATGCCGTATTCTAATTGTCATATAGCATCAATCGGTAAATAGAAATTATTGTGCGAGCGTGCTATTTGCTATATGGCACGCCCGCATTAAATCAATTTGTTTATGGAGGAACTCACAATGACAAAACTACACAAAATAGCAGCGGCATTTTTACTCGTAGCGGTGCTGCTTCTAAGCGGGTGCGCGGAGCAGGGGAACAGCCCCACACAAGAGCCGGAAAACACGTCTTCGAACAGCAATTTGTCTGACAGCACAGAAACTTCATACAGCACAAACAGCGACAGCACCTTGACCGATTCGGAAACCTCTGTTTCTTCCGATGATCCTGAAAGCTCAACTAATTCGGAGAGTGAACCCGATTTAAAAGCGTTCATTAATGATTTCCAAGTGGACAGCATTACGGCGCCCGATGGAAGTCAAGTAAATAAGTCCGATGCTGTTTATGCAACCGGTACGATTGGTGGTCCCGTATGGTTAGGTTTTGATTTTTCATATATTCGCTATTCCCAATCTGTTTTTTACAGCACTTTTGATGACCCGGATCTGATTAATTGGGAATTTTCTGATCTGGTGCCGGGTGATTTTAATATTGATATTTATGATCTTATTGAAGATCCAAAATTTCTAAAAATAAAAGCCGGCGATATATTGGAAAATGGGCTAATTGTTAAATCGGCGGAATGGTGGGTGGATAGCGCAGGCTTTCCTAATTCGTATAATGTGGATTTCGATGGAGAGATAACGCTAGAGGGAATCTTTCATTGTTCCTCAAAAAAGGACTCAGGGGATGATGGGTATTTGTCCTTTTTTGTAGATAATTCGCAAAGCGTTTTTCCGGTTCTGTCCAGAGACGATGTGGCGGTTGTGTCAATAGATATCGTTAACAAGGTTGCAATTGTCAATGACAGCGAAGAAATACGGCTGGGGCATGTCGACGATATTGCCTATGACATATCGAATATTATCCATTTTGGCGAATACATCAAAGCGAAGATCACGCTTAAAGATATAAGCATAAACTGGTATGACCACTTTCATCCGGTAAACAACGCTACCCTTGTATCCGTCGAACCGATCACCTGACAGTCAGCGCGGACACACCAGCCCTAAAAGGTTACAAACCGGTTACAATTTTATTACAGCTTTGACATAATTATTGAAATTTCTGTTATGGAGTGTTAGAATTAATTCAGGCACAGATATTCAAGTTGTGCCTGAATTTTCGCTTATGCTTTATCAACGTTTGGGGAGGAATTCAAAATGACAAAACTACACAAGACAGCAACAGCATTTTTACTCGCGGCGGTGATGGGGGTGAGCGGGTGCGCGCACGGGAACAGCCCTGCTCGCGATTTGGAGAGCACGCCTTCGGGCGGCTCGTCCGATATCAACAGCACCCCGGCTTATTCGGAAAGCTCTGATTTCACAAGTGAAAGCATGACCGACAGCTTAAGCGAACCACAAAACAACAGTACAAGCAGCACTTACGAGGACAGCACCAATAATTCCGACAGCACAAGCGATTCTGACAGCGGCTCCGAGGGATCTTCAGTTATTGAGGTGTATTGCCCCATAAACGAGGATTCTAAGTTCCCCTATAATCTTTATATTGATGTTCATCAAGACAGTATATGGTACATTGATCTTGACGAGCCTCTCTATGGTTTTGAGCGGGTTATTGATAAGGATGCTCTCAGCTTTGATGCAAGATTTTCGCTTAAAGATGACTACAAGCAGCGCTTTGACAACTATACGTTTAAGGTGTTCAGCGGCGACTATTCCGAAGATATCGCTTCAGAAAATTTACAAAGCAGTGAATCAGTCTTTCTCAGTGGACTGTCACTTGCAACGGGATACAAAATCAGCTTTGCGCTGAGATCGGATTCGCTGAATTTGTACTATGGCGGTCATTTTTACGTTCAAGCGGAATTGAATAGCACCCTGTCGGTGGATCTGTTCTATGCGCTTTCGAGTACGGAAATTTTGAGTTCGACATAAAGAACATATTTAAATGATATATCGCTTTATGAAGAAAACGCGTATATCGGCGTGCTGAAATATGAAAGAGGCGGCTGGCGGAGAGACTGGGACAAAGGCGTAGACGTTCCATAATCCAATCAAAGGTTACAAACCGGTTACAATTTTATTACAGCTTTGACATAATTATTGAAATATCTGTTATGGCGTGTTAGAATTAATTCAGGCACAGATCTTCACGGTGTGCCTGAATTTTCGCTTTCGCTTTATCAACGTTTGGGGAGGAATTCAAAATGGCAAAACTACACAAGGCGGCAACAGCATTATTACTCGCGGCGGTGATGAGTTTGGGCGGGTGCTCGGAGCGCGGGAACAGTCCCACACAAGAGCCGGAGAATATTTCTTTGGACAACACTAGCGGCAATTCATCCAAGAGTTTTGAGAGTTCAACATCCGATATTTCGGACAGCGTAAGCGAACAGCAAAGCAGTACAGAAAGGGAGAGCGATTCTCAAAGTAGCTCCGATGGATCTTCCGATATAAGCGTTGACACTGTTCCGGTTGAATTTACGGAAGAGGACAAAGAGCTTCATAAGATATTAAAAACTCTGGAAGGGATCAATGTATTTGAAGGATGGCTTACAGCTGAAATGGATGATCCTTATGATGACGTTCAGCTTGAAACGTTTGATCTCTTCATTGCGGATACTCATATGTCACATACATATTATAAGATCCCGGATAATTTCGCGATAAACGGAAGGGTCATTCCGCATACATATGCCGGGTTGAGGGATATTATGCTTGAGAATCTTACCGAAAGATTTACAGATGATCTGCTTAAGATAATGATGTTAGCGGGTAAGGGCAGCATAAAAGAAAAAAATTCCGACGGTACTTTTTTGATAGAGCTGCTTGATGACGGGGAGTACATAAATAAAGGCTATTATAGGTTCCTTGAAATAGATGGAGCAATGTATTGCAGCACAAGTGTTGGTGGTAAGGGTCTTGGCAATGTATATGTTGAACCGGAAACCGCAAAGGTAATATCAAAAAACGATGATACCATAGAGTTTACTTATATGGCAGGCTGGTATTATTCTGATGATATGGACAACACAAAAAAGATAGACGCGTCGTATTATGCCGAACACGCAATTACCGGCGTGCTGAAATACGAAAGAGGCGGCTGGAGGCGTGATTGGGATAAGGACGATTGGAGACTTAGTTGGTTCACGGATTGAGAAATTCCCCGGCACAGGCACACCTAATCTTCAAAAAGGTTGCAATTTTATTACAGCTTTGACACATAAGATAACTTTCGGATAAAAAAACCGTGCAGCAGCCGCACGGTTTTTTTATTATTATTGATCCGCCATACTCTTCATCATGCCGTGTAAGGAGTAAACATCCACACCCTCGAAGTACTGAGCTTCCTCTTTAAGATAGGTGGTGTTGGTCAAGAGCCAGTCGTCGCCCTCCTTCACAAAATCGGAAAAAGCGTAACGCACGACATCGCCGACATAATGCCGATCATATATTTCTTTAAAATCCGGAATGGCGTTTGGCCTTACTCTCATCTCAGCATGATCGAAGAGCCCCTTTGTGAAGTAGTATCTGTAAACGATCGTGCAGGCGGTTCCATAGTGAGTAAAGCTGTCAAAATACTGATCGTCGCCGTATGTTACGATATCTCCGCACGCTGTCTGAACCGGCTCGTAGAGATGATCTTTTTCGGCCGAGACGATAATTACGGAATCGGACGACTCGGGATCGGACGTGTCCTGTATCGGATCTGACGTAAAAGGATCGTTCGGGCTGCCGGAATCCGACGGCATGGACATCGCCATCATACTGCGCAGCGATAGGATATCAATGCTCTGATATGCTCCGAGCATCGCCTGATCCATCTTCATTATCCAGCCATCTGTGTCCTTCGTAAAATCGGAGGCCTTCACCCCATCGGACTGATCTCCCATATTAGCGAGAATAACCTCCAGATCAGTTTCCTTGCCGGGAATTATTCTGGAAGAAGCGTCGGCGATCTTCCCGTTTTTGTATGTATATCTGTAGACGGATGTGAAAGCGTCTCCGTATTTGCTTGTACATTCAAAGTATTGGGTATCGCCCTCAGTCTTGATATCTCCTACATTATTGACAACGGGCGTATACGAAGCGCCCGAGCTTGGCGAGGGATTGGTCTTGTCGGAGGTGTTTGATTTATCGGTATCCGATACGGAAGGCTTGCTGCTCCCTTGCGGATCTTTATTCCCTGCCTGATCGCCGCACGCGGTGAGAGTGATGAGCGCGGCTAAAACCGCCGCCAACGCTATTGTTTTTTTCATTGTAATTCTTCCTTTCTCATGTGATCCCGGCTGTGGGACAGAGGGATCTTATCTTTGCTTACTTAAGGCAACACCGCACAAAGACCGCCCTTCGGGCTTTGCACGCTGCTCACTTGCATAAATTCCGTCATTTTTGCCCAAAACTCCTCGAAATACGTCAGTATTACTTCGTCGTTTTGGGCAATCTGACGAAATTTCTGACGGCGCGATCAGCGCACAATCTTTATGCGGTGTTGCCTTAAAGTAATCCTGTCCGTTAAATCCGTAAGAGCTTACCGGCGCGGATATATGCTCCATCGGTCTGTCATCGCCGCCGAATTTTACATTCGGAAGCAGCTCCTGTATGCTTGGTCTTTTTGAACTGCTTGATGAGGCGGAGCTGCCGGTGCTGCTTGATTGGATTTGCGGCTTAGACGACTGCGCGGGCGGCGGTGTGTCGACGGTGGGAACGTGCGTGCTGTCCTCGGCGGACGAGCTTACAGAGCTTGATTCGGGTATTGAAGCAGGCTCGCTTGGAGTTTCCGCAGAGGACGGCTCGCTTGTTTCCGTAGGAAGGCTCTCGCTCTGGATTTTGGATAATGACTCTTGGATAGTTACCGAGCTTGTGCTTGATGTTGCTGAACTGCTGCTTGTATTTAATGATGAAGAATTATTGGAACTTGTGCTTTGATCTGTGCTGAAACTGCTGTCTTGACTCTTGTCCGAACCTCCCTCGGAGCCGCTCGGCTTTTCGGAATTTTCCGCGCAGCCCGTCAAGCACACCGCCAAGAGCGCCGCGGGAATTCTCAAAAGTCTTTTCATGATGCTTCTCCTTAAAAAACTGAGTCCGTTTGGTATTGTTTTCTAAGTGTTGTTTGGGTTTATATCCAGAAACGACTTGATCTGCTTGTAGGTGTTGGAAATGCGTTTGCGCACCGCTTCCTCCGAGATCCCGAGAATATCCGCGATCTGAGAATTTGACAGTCCGTGAACGGCTTTGAGTTCGATAACGCTTCTGCGGGCTTCGGGCAGCTGTGAGATAAAATATTTCAGCTCCTCGGCGGCAATATTCCCGATCACAACGTCCTCAACCGACAAAGCCTCGCCCTCGGTCTCCTCGTCAAGCTCGTCAAAGCTGTTCTGCATTGGATCCCTCATCGAACGCGAGATAGTGTTCCCGAGAACCGTCAGAACATAGGAGATCTTTTTGTGCTCCTCCACTCCGAAAAAGCCTTTAGGATATTTCACGATATTCAGGAAGGTCTCCTGTATCGCGTCCTCCGAGGCTTCGCGGTTGCGCAGCCTTGAATATTCGACACTGTAGATCCGGATCTTGTTCTT
>JAIEDJ010000015.1 GCA_029068025.1 Oscillospiraceae bacterium
GTATTCTGCTGCGTTCGCTTCATCTTGCGCCGCCCGTATTTATAGCCGTATTTTATACGGGGCTGGGAGCGTCTTTGCTGCTTGCGGGAATATTATTCGGCAGAAATTTCTTTGTCCGGATCTCCAAAAAGAACAGAACCGACTAAATCAAGAAAGGAACAAAAACTATGGCACACGAACTTGTATTGGTGATCGACTTCGGAGGACAGTATAATCAGCTTATCGCGCGCCGCGTGCGTGAGCATAAGATATACTGCGAGGTCATTTCATATAAAACTCCGATAGAGGAGATCCGCGCGAAAAATCCGAAGGGAATAATTTTCACTGGCGGGCCGAATTCCGTATATCTTGAGACCTCGCCGAGAATGGGCAAGGAGATATTCGAGCTTGGTGTGCCGATTTTCGGTATTTGCTATGGAGCGCAGTTTCTTGTGTTGGGACTTGGCGGTACGGTAACTCCTGCAAACGAGGAAGCTGTCGCCGAGTTCGGAAGAACCGACTGCGAGTTCGACACGGATTCTCTGCTGTTCAGCGGATTAAAGAAAAATTCCGTTGTCTGGATGAGCCATAACGACCATATAGAAACGCTTCCCGAGGGATTCCGCGCGATATGTCACAGCGACAAGTGCCCTTACGGCGCTATCGAAAACCCAGAAAAGAAATTCTACGGAACGCAATTCCATCCTGAGGTCAACCACACCGAACAGGGCTTTGATATGCTGGGTAATTTTCTGTATAAAGTATGCGGCTGTAAGGGCGACTGGACAATGGAGGAATACGCGCAGACCGCTATCCGTGAGATACGCGGAAAAGTCGGCGACGGCAAGGCGCTGCTTGCGCTTTCGGGCGGTGTGGACAGCTCGGTGGCGTGTAAGCTGCTCGCAAAGGCCATCGGAAATCAGCTTACCTGCATTTTTGTAGATCACGGACTTATGCGCAAGAATGAGGGCGACGAGGTGGAAGCGGCTTTTGCGGACAGCGGAGTAAATTTTGTACGCGTTAATGCCGGAGAACGTTTTCTCGGCAAGCTTGCGGGAGTTACCGAACCGGAAAAGAAGCGCAAGATAATCGGCGAGGAATTTATCCGCGTATTCGAGGAAGAGGCAAAGAAAATAGGCAAGGTGGATTATCTTGTACAAGGCACGATATATCCGGACGTTATCGAGAGTGGTCTCGGCGACGCGGCGGTGATCAAGTCGCACCATAATGTAGGCGGTCTGCCCGATTATGTGGACTTTAAGGAGATAATCGAGCCGCTGCGCCTGCTGTTCAAGGATGAGGTACGCGCTCTGGGAACAACGCTCGGCTTGGACGAAAAGCTGGTATGGCGGCAGCCGTTCCCCGGACCGGGACTTGCTATCAGAATAATCGGCGATATCACCCCCGAAAAGGTAGCGACGCTCCAGGATGCGGACGCGATTTTCCGTGAAGAGATCGCAGCCGCAGGGCTTGATCGTGACATCAACCAGTACTTCGCTGTACTTACAAATATGCGCTCCGTCGGCGTAATGGGCGACGGCAGAACCTACGACTACACTCTCGCGCTCCGCGCCGTATCTACCAGCGATTTTATGACCGCCGATTTCTCGAGGATACCTTACGACGTTCTGGAAAAGGTGTCCGTGCGGATAGTAAACGAGGTGAAAAGTATCAATCGTATTGTGTATGATATAACCTCAAAGCCGCCGGCGACGATAGAGTGGGAATAATTAAAATTTAAAGAAATATCCCGAAAATTCCTTTATTTAAAGCGGATTTTCGGGATATTATATTTTTATTGGCTACAAATTGGCTACAATTTACGGATTTTTTGTAGCCAACTCATCAAGACGGTCGGCTACTTCAGATTGTTTGTTGGGATAAAGGTGGCTATATGTATCAAGCGTGGTCTGTATTTTTTCGTGACCTAACCTCTCAGCGATGAGCAGCGGAGTAAATCCCATTTCCACCAAAAGGCTCGCGTGGCTGTGCCGAATATCATGGATCCGTATCTTCTTAACTCCGGATTTCTTGCACCCTCTGATCATTTCCTTTGTGAGATAGTGTTTCGTCACATTGAACAGGCGGTCGTTGTCGGATAACTCGTAAATTTTCTCCATGTAATCTTTCAGACAATCACAAAGCAGATTAGGGATCGTAATCGTGCGTTTGCTCTTGGGAGTTTTCGGTGTGGTTATCACGTCCTCTTTACCAAGCCGCTGATAGCTTTTGTTTATCCGTATGGTCTTTGCTTTGAGGTCGATATCTTTCGGAGTGAGCGCAAGCAGTTCGCCTTCGCGCATTCCCGTGTAGTATAACGTCATAAAGATTGTGTACGACATCGGCTTGTCCGTGACCGCATCTATAAACTTCTCGAACTCGTCCTTAGTCCAGAACTGCATTTCCTCTGCGTTCTTCTTGCCCATTGTTCCCGCTTTGTGACAAGGGTTCTCGCGAAGATCGTAATACTTTACGGCATAGTTGAATATAGCTGTGATCTGGTTTTGCAGACATTTAAGATAAGTCGGTGAATACGGCTCGCCCTTGTCATCGCGGTAGCTTGTAAGTCCGTTCTGCCACTTCCGTATATCGGTCGAGCGTATCTCCGTCAGAGGTATTCTGCCGAAAAACGGTATCAGCTTGGTTTCGATCAAATTTTTCTTGTTCGCGATAGTGGACGGCTTTAAGCGGTACTCCATATCCGCAAGGTATACCTTGACGAACTCCGCGAACGTCAACCCGACATTTTCGGGAGCGCGGCGGCATTGCGTTATAAAATCGAACTCCCATTCTTGGGCTTCCTTTTTAGTGAGGAAGCCCCTTTTCTTTTTGTGGATAGTCTTGCCCTGCCAATCGGTCACACGGAGCTGCGACATCCACTTTCCCGTAGCGTTATCTTTTGTTACTGACATAAAAACTCCTTTCAATGACAGTTATGACGGTAATGACGGCAAATTCGCCATACCGTTAATTCTTTCTTTTTCTGCGCGGTTTAGGTGCGCTGTCTGTTTGGTCGCGCTGAAATTCTTCAAGCAACGAAGCTGCCGCGTCCGCTGCCGTGTTGGGATTTCTCTCAACATTCGTTGCCAGCGGTACGCGAACGGTCTTTCCGCTGCTTGTATCAATGCAGTCCAAGTTCATCTGCATATCCAAAGCGGCAGTTTCCATTTCGATCTCAAGCCCTGCCAAGACCTCGATAACGCGCTGATCTCCTTGCGCATTGTCGCGTTCCGACATCTCGGATATCTTATTATATAAGAAGCGGGTTTTCTCCCAGATCAGCAGCTTTTCAAATATGCTGTGGTTCTTGAGCCGCACTCCAATATCCGACAGATTTTCCTCATTTCCGTGTAGTGTGATAGACAACACGCTTGAAAAGAAAGAGTTCATCTTAATGCTTGCCGTATCGGGCGCGATCAGATTATTATCACCGCGCTCGCCCTCAATGGTGAGAATACCCTTATTTATAAGGTATAGTATAAGCCCCATAAGGTCGCCAACTGTTTCAAGCGTAAATCCCGACAGATCGTCCGTCATAGCGAGCGTACTCACTCCGAATGTGCTTGCAAGCTTGCCTATCGTTTCTGCCGACGGCTGGAGCTTGTCCGTTTCGTACTGCCGCACCGTTGTGTGGTTCACTCCGATGATCTCCGCCAACTGCTTGGACGTTATCAGAAAGTGCGTTCTGTAATACTTTATGCGTTCTCCAAGTGTCATTTTATCCTCCTCTTATCAATAAAATAAGTCCTTGTATACATTATAACATAATTTTTTAAAAAAATCAAGAGAAAACTCTTGGCAAATTAAAAATATTGTTGTATAATAAATGTAGTGTATAACACTACATTAAAATTTTAATCAGCCCAACACTTTATTAAATATGAAAGGACGTGCTATTATGCAAAATACTATTTTGATCGGAGCAGACGAGATCGCTAAACTGCTTGATGTTTCAAAAGCGTTCGCCTATAAGGTAGTCCGCGATCTTAACAACGAGTTGAAGCAGAAAGGTTACATCGTCATCGCCGGAAAGGTCAGCAGAAGATTTTTCGAGGAACGTTTCTACGGCTTTGCGAACGAAAACAATACGGGAGATGAGAAAATTGCAGAATAATATCGTTGATGCGGAAATGCTGCTTGCTATGCCGCTGCCAAAAACCTTGTACATAGTGGACGGGCTGCTGCCGCAAGGATTGAGCGTTTTTTGCGGTTCGTCCAAGATCGGCAAGAGCTGGCTTATGCTTGAGATCGGGTTAAAAGCCGCTGTCGGTGAACCGCTTTGGGGAATGGCAACGGAAAAGTGTGATGTTCTGTATCTTAGTCTGGAGGACACCGCCAAGCGTTTGCAAGACCGCCTGTACAAAGTCACCGACTGTGCGCCGCCGAATCTGCAGTTTATGCTTACAAGTCAAAAGATCGGGAGCGGACTTGAACAGGAACTTCAAGAGATACTTAAAAATTATCCGCTTACAAAACTTGTTATCATCGACACTTTTCAGAAAGTTCGCGGAGCAAATACGGCATTAAAGGACGGAATGTATGCTGCCGATTATGCGGATGTATCTGCGCTGAAACAGATCGCCGATAATTATAAGATCGCGGTGGTTCTCGTTCATCACCGGAGGAAACTCGGAGATGCCAACGATCCGTTCAATGAAATATCGGGGAGCACGGGTATAAGCGGTGCGGCAGATACAAATTTTATCTTGCAGCGCAAACGCGGAGAGAAAAATGCAACGCTCTTGGTAAACGGTAGAGATGTCGAGTATCAGGAGTTAACCCTAGAATTTGATAACCTGATATGGGAGCTAGTCGAGCGTAAAGGCTCGGACGAACTTGAAGCGGAGCACATGCCCGATTTTATTTTTCGGCTTTGTGATTTCCTCACGGATAAGACCGAGTGGGTAGGAATAGCCTCGGAACTTCTTCAGCAAATGGGAGATGTCGAAACCTCGCCTTTGGTTGTAACAAAATATTTGGCAAGGTATTCCTGTGATGTATTGCTCCCTTTGGGGATAGAGTACCTCACCAAGCGCAAATCCCAAAAGCGGTTGATCAAGTTCATACGGTCTGATGTTTCGGCAGCGGACAATATATCGAAAGAGCCGTCATAAGCGTCATAGCTGTCATTGGCGGAGAGCGCGGCGGGAGAGCTGGGGAGTGCAGAGGGGGTGCAGCGCCCCTTTGCCGCAAAGACTTTTGATACGAACGAGGAACGAGTGAAGTGTCAACAGTAACTTTGCGTTGTTACCGTCACAACATCAGAATTTCAGAAAGGGGAACCGATGAAAAAGACCATAAGTATTCGCATTGGCAAGGGGAGCATTTCCCACAACAACAGGAAATTTGTCGCGAAAAATGTGGACGAGAAGCGCGTCAAGGATAACGTGATTCTGTGCTGTGAAAATCTCAAAGATGTTTATGATGATCTGTTCGGCGTAGCACTCGCGGAGTACAATTCCAAGCAGAAAAGAAAAGACCGCCGGATCGAAAATTATCTCGACCACATCGAGAACGGAAAACAGGAGAAGCCTTTTTATGAACTTATCTTCCAGATTGGCAACAAAGATGATACTCCGTGCGGAACTCACGATGCGGAAGTTGCTACCGATATTCTCCGGGAATATTACACTGAATTTTTGGAGCGCAATCCGCATATCAGAGTTTTCAATGCCGTGATACATCTTGACGAAGCTACTCCGCACTTGCACGTTGACTTCGTTCCGTTTGCGACCGGGCAGAGCCGCGGACTGTCTACCAGAAACTCTTTGAGCAAGGCTTTGGAGCAACAGGGATTTTCGGCTAAGACTAATCTTGAAACTCCCGCCAAGCAATGGACGGATTTTGAGAAACAGCGGCTTGCCGTGGTTATGCTCAAGCGCGGCATTGAATGGGAGCAGCTTGGAACGCATAACGAACATCTGTCCGTCCTTGACTTCAAGAAACAGGAACGAGAGAAAGAGGTTAAAAAGCTTGACGGCGAGATCAGCAGCAAGGAATTGATACTCGAATGGCGGCAACAAGCTGTTACCGAAGCCGAGGCGATAATTGATAAGATTGATGATGAGTATCAAGAGAAAAGTTCGGCGATCGAGCGACTTGATAGCGAAATTTCCGAAAAGGAGAACAGCAAAGCCAAAACAGAGGCTGTGCTTTCCGAAAAACAGGCTATCCTCGGTGAATGTATTCAAAAAGTGGTGAAGATTAATTCTATTGACCACATTGAAACAGGAAAGACGATTTTTGGTGGCAAGGTCACGGTCGCTGAAGATGATTATGAAAAGCTGACAGACCTGGCGAAAAAGCAGATCGCAGACGAGGGTAAGGAACACAAGCTCACGGAAGAAAACGTGGAACTGAAAAAAGAAAATGATGCGCTCTTAGGGGAGAATGAAACTCTCCGAGAAAAAGTACGCGCTGCTAGGACTTTGCAAAATTCTTTTTCGGCTTTGCAAAGAGAATTAGAGAGTTGGAAACAGCGGTACAAGAAAGTGATCGAGTTCATAGAGAATCTCGGCTTAAAGGATAAACTGGAGAAGTTCTTGCACCCGGTTACGCAAGTTAAGAGAGGACGGTAAAGTTATGAAAAATTCGATATTGGCAGTAGGATTTATGGCAACGGTTACGGCGTTTGTAGTTGCGACAGCTTGCAAACGGAAAAATCGTTCGCGGACAATGACGTTCCGGGAGCTTTATGATGACAATGATGGGGAATTGGAGTGGCTCTTGAATAGCTGAGCAAGTTTGGATCAACGAGTAAGCCTTGTTATTCTTTTTCGGTTTTGTTTATTATCGCCTTATAACGATTTACCGCGCTGTGCAAATGGCGCGGTATTTGTTGAGGAAAACTGTAAAACCACAAAATTTGTCGATATTGCACAATTTCACCTTTGCGTTTTGTGGAATTATCCAAATATTGTCTAAAATTATAGATATATAATTCAAAATATGGTATAATTGATTCATAGGCTATCGAACCAACGTTTGTTGGGGTTAACATTATTTAATGGTCTATAAAAAAGCGAGATGGTCAAAGTACCATAGGAGGGCTTAGAAGTGAATAAGACGATTTGTGAGTTATTTGCCGGGGTCGGAGGATTTCGGCTGGGTTTTGAGCGCCTTAAAACAGGCTGGGATACAGTCTGGTTCTCTCAATGGGAACCAGGGGCGAAAACACAATGGGCACACGAGTGTTATGTCAAGCATTATGGCGATAGCGCAGATAATAACGGAGAGTATCATACTGGTGAGGACATAAGTTCTGTTGACAAAAACAATATCCCCGATCACACTCTCCTTGTAGGCGGATTTCCGTGCCAAGATTATAGCGTAGCGCACACACTTGCATCTTCCAAAGGAATCGAAGGGAAAAAAGGAGTTCTTTGGTGGCAGATCAGAGATACTATTGAAGCCAAAGAAACACCGTTTTGCATTTTTGAAAATGTTGATCGGCTTTTAAAATCTCCCGCCAAACAACGCGGCAGAGATTTTGGAGTTATCTTGGCTTGTCTTGCACAATTGGGATACTGTGCGGAGTGGCGCGTCGTAAATGCGGCTCAATACGGTGCCGCTCAAAGGCGCAGGCGAACTTTTATTTTTGCTTATCGAAACGATACAAAGTACTTCAGATCGATAAGTAAAAAAACAGAAGATCTCATCCTGCTCAAAGATGGATTTATGGCAAAGGCATTTCCTGTGACTGAAATTTCGGAGGTCAAAAAGACCACCTTGAACAAAGACATAGTAAAGGTAAGCGATGAGTTCTCGTTTTCGTTTGAAAATGCCGGTTATATGATCAATGGGGATATCTTTACAGCAAAAGCCATTGAAAAAGAGATACCTCCCATAAATCTAAAAGATATCGTTGTTGACGATGCAGATGAAAAATACTACATACCAAGCGATAAATTGCCGAAATGGACATATTTAAAGGGTGCAAAAAAAATAAACAGAGTATCTGCTGATGGGCATGAATATGTTTTTTCGGAAGGTCCCATCGCATTTCCCGATCCATTGAACAAACCCAGCCGTACGATGCTCACCAGCGAATCAACTCTCAACCGTTCAACACATGTCGTAGCGGATCCAGTAACAGGCAGTCTGCGCTTGCTTACGCCTGTTGAAGCTGAACGTTTGCAAGGGTTTGATGATAATTGGACAAATACAGGTATGCCGGACAGAATGAGATATTTTTGTATGGGTAATGCCTTGGTCGTGCCAATGATAACGCGAATGGGCGAAGTGCTCGATGTCATCATCTCCAAGGAAAAATAACAGCTTTATAGTGGGTCTTATGCGATATGCGTAAGACCTATTTTGTTTGTAAGGAGCATTTGTTATGGAAGGCACAAAGTACACTACATCGGAAGCAGTCCTCAAA
>JAIEDJ010000151.1 GCA_029068025.1 Oscillospiraceae bacterium
GTTTAAGGAGATGTGTTTTCGGCTCGGGCTGAGGATGAGCGTTGTGTTTGTGTCGAGAGGGGCTTGCTCGGTAATTGCTTCGTTGTTTTTCGACGTTTACCGGTTACATCCATTTGATAGGGTGCTTATAGAGATAGTGTTTTCGATCGAGTTTTTGTACTTGATACCGATTTACTCGGCGGTGTTTATTCTGAAGCATCCGATAAGGAATTCTCCGAACCGCGTTTACGCTAAGCCGAAGTATCTCGGACGGGCTATGGGTATGTTCCCTGCGGGATACGGGCTGGCTATGGCGGTGCGGCTGCTGTCGGTACTGATCGGCTCGCTTTTCGCAAGGGGAACGGCGGTCGGCGATTCGTTCCACGCGACCGAGGATCTGTTTACCGCGGTGTCGGATATGCCTACGGCGGTGGTGACGTTCATTCAGCTCGCGGTGATCGCTCCGATCTTTGAGGAGCTGTGGTTCAGAGGGCTTGTGATGGAGAGCCTGCGCCCTTACGGCAACGGGTTTGCCATATTGATCTCGGCGATATTGTTCGGTCTTACTCACTCGAATTTTGAGCAGTTCTTCTATGCCACGGCGCTGGGCGTATTCCTCGGATATATCGCGGTCTCCACAAGGAGCATTGTCACCACTACAATAATGCACGCGATGTTCAACAGCATTTCGGGCGTGATGGTGCTGCTTTCCGCGGACGAGAGCGTCGGTGATTATCTTCTTGCGGAGGATCCGTCAACAGTCGAGGTCACTCCTGGAATCGCGCTGTATACGGCATGGATGGTACTTGTGCTCCTGCTGATGGCGGTCGGGATCATAATGCTGATATACAAGCTTATCAAGATAAAAAAGTACCGCGTTCCCAAGGTTCAGACAGAGATCTCATCGCCGAGACGCTGGGGGATATTCCTCTCACGCGTTACGGTGATCGTTATGCTGGTTCTGGCAGCGGATTCGTTTACCTTGAACCTTATCCCGAGCACCGTATACTTTTTGCTGACAGATCCCAGCCTGATCCCGATATATTACCAACATATTTTCGGATAAACGAAAAAACGCGGCGGGCTGCACAGACACGCAGCCCGCCGGTTTGCAGATAAATCTCTAAAACGTTGATCTTGGCTGGTTTTGAAGTGTTGACGAGGGGCTGTTGATTTAAAAGAAATTTCAAAACCGGTCGGCGCTTCGCGCCGCCCTAGCCAGCCCCACTCGGCTCCGCTACGCGCTTCGCGCTGCGCTGCACCGAGCGGGACTGCTTTTTGAAATTTCTCCTGCGCGTTTAAATTGTTGATCTTGGCTTGGGCACTTGTGCTCAAGTTTGGCATGCAGCTCTTGGCTAAAATAACTTTTTCTACAGACTGAGGGCAGTGCTGCGCACTGCCCGTTTTTGAAATTTGCAGTCACCCACGCAATGTTGTACTTGGCTTGGGCGCTTGCGCTCAAATTTGGCGCGTGGCTCTTGGCTTAAAATAACTTTTTCTGCCGCCTGCTATTTTTTCAGCAGCCCGTTCCACTTATTATACTCGGGACAGAATCTCAGCAGAAAATCGTAAAACCTCTTTGAGTGGTCATGATGCCAATAGTGCGCATATTCGTGCCACAACACCGACAGCACCGTTTCGCGCGGATACGCCGCCAGCCTGATGTTTATCGAGATATGACCGCGCGTGTATGAACAGCTTCCCCAGCGCGTGCTCATATCCTTGACGGTTATCCGCGTAGGCGGAGGTTTAAGCCCCGCCTGTTCCAGCTTTACGCGGACTTCGCCGTCAAGCTCGCCGCACAGCGCGCAGAACCGCTGCGTGACCGCCCTTTGCACAAGCATGAGTACATATTCGGGATCGTCCTCCATTCGCGTAAAAACGCGGATCTCGTTCTCGTCGATAACAGCGCACTCGCGCGAATTCCGCACCGTGCGCACGGGGTATGTACGCCCAAGCCAATTGACCGAGGACGCATTGATCTCGCTGCGCTCCTCTCTTTTTTTAAGCCGCTCGAACGCGCCGAGGAAGAAGTCGGCGCGTTCCGCAAGGTATTTTTCGATCTGTGCGACCGTCGCGCGGGAGTTCGCCGAGACATATACTATCCCGTCCTCCTTGGCACGGAAGTTTATGTTCTTGACCCGCTTCCGTGTAAGCTCGTAGCTAAGCTCCCGCCCGTCCGGGAGAGTTATCGTTTTCAGTGTTACCACTCTTCTTTCTGTCTTTAGGGAACAGGCACATTGTCAACCGCCGCACAAATATCCGTGCTATGCCGCGAAACACCCAAAGATCTTGACGCAGAGATCTTCGGTCTGTGATGAGTATCGCGGAAATATTCGGTCGGCAAAGCAATAGTTTTGATATCCTTATTATACCATAGCTCCGCCAAATTTTCAAGTCCTTCGCAAAAACGTTAAAGATTTCCCAAGATCTGCCGATATAATAATAAATAATACTTTCACATCACGCATCGGAGGAAAAACATCATGAGAGTATACAGAAACGCGTCTATCGACAGACTTATGGCACGCAGGAGCGAAAGAAATATACAGTCGGGAATGTTCGACAACTACCTGACCGGCTTTTTGAATAACCGGAATTACTTCGGCTTCGGGAATATTTACGGTTTCTCCGGCACATCAAACAAGACCAACACCTTCGATCCCTACAACGTTATGAATTCAAGCGGCACCATGTTCGGGGCTTCGGGCTTCTCATATGAAACGCTGCGCGGGGTACGCAACGATCTTATTGAAAGAGCGATCAAGAGCGGTGAGCCCATGCGCGGCGTAAGCTACAATGATTATCTCGTGTATTATCTGGAGAAGAACGGCTCTGTCGACACCAAGACCATGCAGTTCTACAAGCAGGATCTCAAGGGCGACAACGCGGCGCTGCGCGATAAGCAGTGGCGCACCGATCCGGATTATATAATCCCCGAGCGGCTTTACAAGAACTCCGAGATCCTCGCCGACAAGGAGGCGGCGCTTGACAAGCTTGCCCGCAATGAAAAGCTCGAGGATTGGGAGCAGCGCCTGCTCAACACCGTAACAAGCAGCAACGCCGCAAAGAAGTGATTATAACGGCATATATCATGTCGAAATAATATCCAAAGTCAAGATGACAAAATTTCAAAACGCAAGGACGCATAAATTTTAACTTTGGAGGTAATAACAGCATGACCAACATGGAAAGAATGTCTTTGGAAAGCGTGAACACTCACGCCATCACCGACAACAAGGTGAAGAAGGGCATTGCCGCGGACGGCGGAGTAATGGCTGGAACGGGTACGGGCGTTACCTTCGCCGACAGCCTTTACAGCCTCACCGCGCAGACAGTAGCCGCATGGACTCCCGAGGGAGAGCTGAACGACGTTCCCGCCAATTGGCAGACAGGCAGCGTTTGGGATGTTCTCGGCTCTGTACACGCCGCGAAGGAGTATCTGAAAAAGATCGGCATTGATACCGAAAACCGCGTCCCCACTCATGAGATCACCGAGGAACAGCGTAAGTGGCTGGAATCGCGCCACGACTTTGAGGCGCTCAAGAACAAGAGCGTTTTCTCTCCCGAGTTCGGCAACCTTATGGGCGATCTGTATTATCTGAATGTGCTTTCCGAAAGCGAAGCGACCTCGCCTGCCGTTTTCAGACCGGAGATCAATGGAGAGGTGCTGTACCAATCAAGAGATGCTATGCTGATAAAGCTTGACGCGGATTATGAGGAAGCCAAAAAACAAGCCGAGGACGAACGCTATGAGTCCGCTCTCAAATATCTTGACAAGATGATCAAAGCGGAACAGGAACGCCTTGACGAAAAGCAGGAGGACTACTACCTCGACTTCATTCACGGCAAGACCGACGACGATTATCTGAACAATATCCAATCGTGCTACAGCATTATTCTGGAGCTGCTGGGCGGCTGATCGTGATCAAAAAACTTAAAGAATAAAAAACGGACGACCCCGATTTTTGAGATCGTCCGTTATCTTTATCTGGATAATTTAGCTCTTGCAGTTTGGAATAAATTCGTATTTTGGCATTATAATTTGTCTCCGCTCAACACAAACACCTGGCTTGGACACCCGAACTCAACAACAAGCTCGCCCTCCGTGAAACCAAACTTTTTATACAACGCTCTGGGCGCGGCACTCCTTGGATCATTGTCACGGAATGTCGTTACGGTAATATCACGTGTGCGGTCAAGCTCGTCAAGCGCCTTTGACATCAATGCGGCAGCAATACCTTTTCTCCGGTGCGCAGGGGAGACAGCCAAACAGCATATCATATTGTGCGTTTTTGAAAAAAGCAAAACGCCGATGATCTCTTCACCGCTTTTAACGCAAAGCGCACGCCGCTCACTCATGAACTCCAGAACCGTGCGCTTGTGTTCCTCGATTGCCGCTTCTGTTTCCAGCCCCGGAAAATTACCGCGGACTTCCCTGACAAGAGACAGCCATGAGTCAATGTCATCTTCTTTCCCGAAAACCACATTCATGGATCATTCCCCCTTTTTCAGCCGCTCAACAGTTCTACGCTCGGTATCGGCGCAGTACGCCTTGATCTCGACGCTGTCCATGTAGCAGTCGAAGGTATGCTCGTAACCGGGCTTGCGCTCATCAAAAATTTTCCGCGCCGGGTGATCCTCGGGCATCTGCGATACGGGAACATCAAGCCCCACAGCATTTGTCTGATTATAGAAGATCACCTGCAAGGGGCACTGCATGACCTTGCTGATCCCGGCGACCGCGATAACTCCGCACTCTTTGCTAAGTTCCTCGCAGTCACGGACTTTTTTTCCGATCTTGTCCGTGATGTTGATGAATTCACCGCCCGCGATCTCCGCTTTCGCAAACCTTTGAAGATCGTCTCCGAAATCCCCAAGCAGCACCTGCGCCGCGTCAAGCATAAAGTCATAGCCATAGCGCCAGGTTCCGGCATAGTCGACCGAGATCCAGCCGTTGTCTTCGTTAAATCCCTTTAAAGTCATAAGTTACCTCACAACATTTTGCTGTTAATGCCACCCACACTCGTCATAGTCCTTCCACTTCTCGTTATAGCGCATTTCGTCCGCCAGCTTCAGGCAGATGTACGCCACCGCCGCCGCAACAACAATGACAGCGCCGATTATCGGAAAGATCACCTTCCCGAACGGTCCTACCTTCTTGTCAATTCTTTCGTCGATCTTTTCCTTGAGCTTCATAGTGTTTTCCTCCTACTGTAAATAATATTATTGATTTGAATTTGCCGAAATTGCCGAATAAATATCGCGCTTTGAGATACCAGTTGCCTTTGCGGCTTCCTTGCAGGCGTCGGAAAGTTTTTCGCCGCCGTCAACAAGCGACTGCGCAAGCTGAACCGCCTGTTCGAGCGTGAATTCATCCGGATCATGGGCGCTCTGCCTTGTGCTGTCCACTACGATAACGTATTCACCGCGCGGCTCCGTGCTGTCATAATAATGAGACAGTTCACCCAGCGTTCCGCTTATTGTTTCCTCATGTATCTTGGTAAGCTCGCGGCAGAGAACGGCGTTTCGCTCCCCGCCGAACACCTCCGCCATATCACAAAGCGTCTGCCGTATTTTGTGCGGCGCTTCGTAAAAAACAAGCGCGTGCGGTAAATTCTTTATCTGCTCCAGCCGCTCTGAACGTTCCTTTTTGGGAACGGGAAGAAATCCCTCAAACGTCCAGCGGTCTATATCAAGTCCGCTCAGCGCGACCGCTGCGACCGCCGCGTTACAGCCGGGAATCACCTCGACGGGAATACCCAGCTCACGGCATTTTTTCACCAGCACCGACCCGGGATCGGATATGCACGGCATACCCGCGTCGCTCACCAGCGCGATGTGATTGCCCTCGGAAAGCAGCTCGATTATCCGTTCGCTCTTCTCCTGCTCCTTCGGCTTATAATATGAGAGCAGCGGCTTCTTTATCCCGAAATGCGTAAGTAGCCGCAGCGTGACGCGCGTGTCCTCGGCGGCGATGTAGTCCGCGTTTTCTAAGGTTTCGATACCGCGCGGACTGAAGTCGCCGAGATTCCCTATCGGAGTGCCGACCACCGACAGCTTGCCGCTCATTCGTATTCCTCCTCATGATTGCCCTTGTACCAATACCCCGCGTCAAGGCTCTCGGCAAGCTCGAGTTTATACTTGCCGCCCAGCACGGTATTCAACATACGCCATGCCATGTTCAGCCGCTCCGCGAATTCCTCCGCCTCGCGCATGGTCTTACAGTATTGAAAATCGAAGCGTTCTCCCTCGTACATATCGTCGTGTTCGTCGGCGAGACGGTTGAGCAGGTTCATAAGCTCGGTCTGACCCTCAAGCAGCGGCTCCGCCATAATAAAACCGCCTTTTTCGCCGTCCTTACATTCATGTGTTCTGTTATGCCGAAAGCTCCCGTCGTCGCAAACCCCTGCGTCGGCAAAAAAGCAGTCGTACTCGTCATATATCCACAGAGGGCACCCTATCATGTCGAACATCAGCTTGATGCGCTTTTTCTGCTCGGTCTTGCGCTCCTCGCCCGAGATCCAATATTCACGCTCCATATGGCAGTCCACGATCACCTCGCACTTGCCGCGCAAAAGCCCGCGCAGCTCGTCAAACACCTGAATCGTTCCGCTCAGAAAAGAGTCTAGATCCTTGTCGTTCGGGAAGCCGCGGTATATCCATTTTTTGCCTTCGTGATGCCACAGCAGGGCGCTTATCTCTGTAATGTGCCTGAGATCGTTTTCAAGCTCTGTCTGTCCGATAAGCCGTTCCTCTGGATAGCGCGGATACGGAATACCATATTGCGGGAAGCCGCTCGTGCCTTCAAAATACCCGTGACTGTCGGCTCTGACTTCGGTTCCGTATTCCCCGTCCTCATAAAGCTTGAGCCTCAATCCTTGTACCGTGTTCACTATTTTAATGGTTTTCATTCGTAGATCCTCGAATATTCCTCGGTATAGGACTTGTCGTCGTTTCGCAGGATCATCGGCTTTTCGATGATCATTCCGGGATTCGCGCCCTTCTTTCCGCTGATGAGAAACAGCCACGGCTTTTCGTTTATGCTGTTGTGGACAAACGTCACGGATTTCGGCTCGATCTTGTTTTCACGCATGGAGCAGATAACGTCGCTCAGCCGCTCGGGACGGTGACACATCTTCAGCAGTCCGCCGTATTTTAACAGACCGCCCGCCGTTCTGCACACATCGCCGATGTTGCACATAAGCTCGTGACGCGCGATAGCCTGCGCATAGGAGTTTTTTTCATAACCGGAACCGCCCGGCATATACGGAGGGTTTGCCGTGACGATATCCACCGTTTCACGCGCGAGAACGCTCGCCGGTATATTTCGCAGATCGCACAATATCGGCTGGATAACGTTTTCGAGATCGTTTTCCGAAACAGTTCTTCGCAGCAGCGAGATTGCCTCGTCCTGAATATCGACAGCGTAGATAAGCTGCGGCATGATATTTTTGCAGAAGATCAGCGGAACGATCCCGCACCCGGTGCACAGATCGCACACCACGCTGTTATGCCGAACCCCCGCGTAATACGCCAGCAGGAACGCGTCAGTCCCGAAACGGTGGTCGTCCGAAACATACATCTTTATTTTGCCAAGCTGAAAAGCCTCTGTGTTCATAAGTTCCCCCGTTTTAAAATTATTGTGGTTCATACTAATTTCTCATAAAAAGTGTACACAAAAAATCTTCGTCAAAAACCATAGATCCAAGTTTTTGACTCAATTTTTTGTACACTTTATAATGGAAATAAGTATCAAAAGCCATGCACACCATTCGGATACGTACCGAACTCAAAGCTCTTTGCGAATATATCAAAAACAAAATCGTAAGTACAAACCCTATAGTGCTTGTATTCCGACTTGTCGAAATCGCTCCGGACGGGAAGCTTTTTCAATTGTTCGCTCTCCTCAATAATGCCAAAACAACCGCCTATTCGTGATATATTTTCATAAGTATCCAGCTCGCACGCAAAATGCGCTATAACGTTCTTAAACGTCAGCTGAAATGGCATCCACTTCTCCTGCGCCGTTTTCTTGAAAAGAGTTCCGTTTATCTCGCCTTCGAGTATCAGATCGTTTTTCTTTAGAGCTGCGCTGTCGAGAAAAATACAGTCTCTGCCATAAAGTTTTCCAAACGGCGTTTCGGCTATATCAATAAATCTTTCCATATATTATCCTATCAGGATCTGTCCGTCGGGAACCACTATATTCTTGCGCTTCTGGCTGTTCATCACCAGCGACATTACCAATGAAACGGGACCCACTCTTCCGATAAACATAGTAAATATCATAAGTATCCTGCCCGCAAGCCCGGCGATCCTTAACGTACCCGCAGACCAGCCCGTGGTCGAAAATGCGCTCACCGCGTCAAACAGACACTGAACCGCTCCCGCTCCCGCTTCCTCGGGCATAGAAAAGTAGAGAGCCGCAAAGCACACCGCCACTGCCAGCATAGACAGTACGGAAATAACCACCGTGCGGTAGATGATCAGCTTGTCGATCTTGTGGCGGAACAGCTCCACATCGTTTTTGTTGCGGATATACGACACCACCGTCATAATGATCACCGCCAGCGTAGTGACCTTGATACCGCCGCCCGTAGAGCCCGGAGCCGCGCCGATAAACATAAGCAGTACAGACCCCAGCTGCGAGAACTCCGTCATATTGCTTGTCTTTATATTCTCAAAGCCCGAGCATCTTGTTGTGACAGAACAGAAAAACGAATTGAGCAGTTTCTCCCAGAACGGCATATCGCCCATAGTCCCAGGATTGCGCCCTTCCGCGATAAGAAAAAACACCGTTCCCAGCACGATAAGTATTCCCGTCATAATAAGTACGGTCTGCGAATGAAGGCTGAGCTTTTTTCGCGTCCTGATATTAAGAAAATTCTCCCATACGATAAAGCCCAATCCTCCGACTATTGTAAGCAGCGCGAGCGTTATCAGTACCGCCGGATTATTCTGAAAGGTCTGCAGACTTGTGAACTCGCCCTCCATTCCCGTAAGGTCAAACCCCGCGTTGCAGAACGCCGCGATACTCATAAAAATGCCCATCCAGGCTCCGTATATGCCGTATCTCGGAACAAATACCACAGCCAATATCGCCGCGCCCGAAAGCTCAATAATCAGCGAGTACTTCATAATGCTGATGAATATCCGCCTGCCGCCCTCAAAGCTGCTCTCGACGAAATCGCCTGCCGCGTTTTTCAAAGTGCGGTAGCCGAGTTTTTTTCCCATCGCAATATTAAAAAACGTAATTATCGTAACGAACCCCAAGCCGCCGATCTGTATCAGAACCCCTATGACGATCTGCCCGAACAGCGACCAGTGCGTGTAAGTATCGAGTATCGCAAACCCGGTAACACAGCTTGCCGACGTCGCGGTGAACAAGCAGTCGAAAAGCGGAGTAAATTCTCTTGACTTTGACGAGATCGGCAGACACAGCAGCACCGTTCCGATAACGATGATCGCCAGAAAGCCGATCACCAGAGTACGCGCGGGATTAAATCTCCGCGACGCTTTCTTGATTATGGGCATATGCCCTCACCCCCACAATTGATCAAGCCTTTGAAGAGCTGTAGCGGATAAAATCACGCGCGCTCTCTCCAAACGCGTAGACCGTATATCGATCCGTCTTCCCCACATTGTCGTACGATCCGCCCTCAAACGGGATCTGAACGCCGTTTTCGGCGATCATCAGGCAGGATTCGGGAGCCTTCTCCCCTATCGTCATCAGGCTCACCTTGACCTTGGGAGCCATAAACTGTATGGTCGAAGCTAAGCGCGGATCTGTTTCATACACGATTATCGGCGGCGAAAGAGGATCGTCGTACAGCAAATCAACAACATCACGATACGGCTCTGTTTCGGCAAAGCTCATCCTGCCCTCCTCCTGGAGCCGATATCCTCCGAGATATGCCGTAACTGTAACAATCACCAAAAACGACGATAAAGCTATCAGCATCGTGCGGTGTCTTCTGGAGCATGACGCAAAAACAAACATCAGTGAAAACATCGTATATACGCACGACGACATAATTATATATGTCATGCCCTTTGAGGCTCCGTCCGCCGCCTCGGCGGGCTTCACGGGCATAAGCCCGTTTATCATTACAGCTCCGGCGTTGTCCAACTGACTTATCAGCGGATACCCCATAATTCTGAAGCATATGCAGGCATAGGTGTAAATGCCGATCCCAAGTATGATCTTGTTGAGATCTATTCCGTGTAAAAAGATAAACACGAACACCAGAAACATCGCGGGGGCGGCCAGATTATCGGTGAATCTGCCGAACGCGTCCGCCTCTCCGGGCGAATCAAATAATCCGGAAAAAATTGTGGAGCACAGCACGGACAGCAGAACAAACAGCGCGAATACTGTCAATCTTATGCTGTATTTGTGTTTTATCGGTTCATAGACCCTCGTGTTGCTTTCCGGGGTCTCCACACGCTTGCGCGTGCCCTCACGGATAAGATTAAGCAGCATTATCACGCATAATGCCGCCGCAAGCGCGCCAAACCCGAGCGTGGAGGTCATAAAGGAATACGTCTGTGAGAAAAAGATCCCAAAAAATTCGCTGCCGCTGTTCGCCGCCGTTTTCGGAGTGAGCTGCACGCCGCTTCCCAATGCCGACGAGAGCGATTCCCGCAGGAAATGCTCGCCGACAAACGACGCGGCAAGCGATACCGCGAACACCGGCAGGCTGACGATCTTCTCCCTGATCACCAGCTGTGTGACGATCACCGTGATCACCAGAGCTATCACCAATGATATC
>JAIEDJ010000152.1 GCA_029068025.1 Oscillospiraceae bacterium
AAAGAATTTCAAAATTCTCAATTGACTGCACACTCCACTCCGCGCAAGCGCTCCGTTCCGTTTAGCAGCCAATTGAGAACCGGTCGAAAAAATTTTTTTGTTTTTTTATAAATTTTTTCGACACTTTTTGAAATTCACTGTTCTATCGCTCGTTGCTCTTGTCGTAAGCACCTTTGCTGCGTTTTTATAACGTTGAACTTGTCGCAGCGCATTAGATGCGCCATTATAATGTTGATCTTGTCTTAAGCGCCTTTGCTGCGCGTTTTTAATGCTGATCTTGGCTCTCCGCCAAGTCAAACGTGACAAAAGCGGCACAAAGCGCCCAAGCCAAGAGCCACGTTTTGCCGTTCAGTGCAATTTGCGAAAGCGAGTGCGAAAGCGGAACGGAGCGTTAGCGGAGTGAGCATTTCGCGCTCGGCTAGCGGAAACCGGAGCGCCGCAGGCGCGGAGGTTTGCGCGGTTCGCAAATTGCTTTAAAATAAACAGCCCCTCGTCAACGTGACAAACCAGCCGAGATCAACCCCACAAATCAGCCAAGATCAGCAATAGCTGCCAATTCTGCTGTGCAGCACGCCCATAGTCTCTTCCTTATCCTGATCAATGACAAACGTCCCAAAGCTTACATTAAACGACAGCACACCGTCAGAGAACTTTTGCGACATATTCTCTCCGCGCAGCATATCTCCGTCGACGGTGATATATTGCAGCGCCGGGTAAAGCCGCTCCTCAACCTCGGCACATTCGCCGTAAGGCTCGTCCGTACCGGGGAAGAAATGTATGCAGAAATCGAAATCCCTGCGAAACCGCTTCCCGAGCACCTGTTTCACCGACGGGCTGCACGAGACCGTGAAGCACGGCGGAGCAAGCCCCTGCGGCACACTGTCGAGGAATATCTCAGACCCGCCGAATTCCGCAGCCAGCGCGGCGGAGACCGCGCTCAAAACACTTTTAACAGTGATCAATCCACCGCACCCCCTTACGCAAATTCTCCGCGCGGTATCATAACGATCTCCCTGTGTCCCGAATAGACAGCCGCGATACCCGAGCATACAAAAGAAAACTCACGCCCAACTTTGGAAACAATAACCTCCGACCCCGGCGGAATATCCACGTCCGCCGGAACAAACAGCTTCACAGTTGCCGCTATCTCCGCCGCGAGAGTATCGTTTTTCCGCGTGAAATTGATCCGCTCCTGCCTGCTGCTCTTTTTCGCGGGGCTTATCGCTTCATATGATATCCTGCACGGGATCCCGTCAAAAAGAACCTCGTCCTCAAACCGCACCGAGCCGTCCTCCGCACTGCGCTTCTTCTTGACGATGACCCTGCACACACAATCGAAAAGCGACCGCGTAAACCTGTGCGCCTTCGCGAACGCCGCGCTGTACTGCCCGTTCGGCGGCATTGAAAAAATTCCCGATATTCCCGATATTGGCGAGATCATTTTGACCACCTTATCCTTCGGAATCTCACAAGCTCCCTCTCACCGCTGCTCATCAGCCGCCCGATCAGCTTGTCCAGACGCGCCGCGTCCGAATCTCCGTCCGCAAAGGAAACGCTCACGTCCCCCTCGACGATCTGCTTCACCGCCGCCGAAAGCTCAAGCTCCCCAAGCTCCAATTTTCCGGCGGCTCTCTTTGCGAAAAGAAACTCTCCGCATATTCTGTCAGTAACGACCTCGGAAAGCCCGCCCGGGATATCGCCGTCCCCGGGTAAATTGCACAGATTGCGAACCGTGCTTTCCACTCTTCGGCGGCAGATCTCCAACAGTCCGTTATCTGCGTCCGAGACCGCGTATCCCAGCGCCTCAAGACGCGTCTTAGCAAGTTTTATCATATTTTATCAGCCTTTCGAGATGATCTTGCAGATCGCGATTGACTTGTGCGGAACCGCTTCCTTGCCGTTGTTGACGATCTGCCAGTTAGCGCCGTCCGAAAGATCTGAGTTCTTAGCCGACGCGGTGATACCCGTAGGCTTCTCAAAGCTGATACCGTCAACGCCGCAGATGTAGCGGTCACGCACATACAGCGTATCCTGACCGCCGTTGGTCTTGGGATCACGGTTCATCTCATACGGCACGGAATCTCCGATATTGTCAAGGATTATCGAACCCTCACCCAGCACATAAGTAGTGTAGACAAGCTCTCCGTCCTTCGCTTCCTTAACCGGCATATTATCGTCCACAAGCACCAGCCTGCCGTTCCATGTGCCCATCTCCAGCTCGCGCTCAATGCCGTTCTCATCGGTCTGCGACATAAATCTGATCAGCTTGAGATTCTCCAGACGCGCCGCCACAGCGCTGTTCATAACAGCCAGCTTAAACCTGCTCTTGTTGTCGCCGCAGGCTCTCTGGATAGCCTTGTTGAGAGTATCCACGCTGACCAGCGCGTCCTCTCCGCTGTTTGCCGAAATATCGTAAACGTGCTTTTCAAGGAACTCCGCCGCCGCTTTTGCCGCCACGGTGTTTCCATCTGTTTTCATGGAGAAAACGCCCTCCAGAATGGCAAGCAGCATACGCTGCTTAACATCGAGCTTGTATTCCGCGATCTGCGCCGCCACATTGTCCATAAAATTCACGCCCGCCGTGATATTCCCCGCAAAGCTGCGCTCCGTCCACGCGTCCATACGCGAAGCGGTGATGAAGCCCTGCTCAAAGGTCGTAGTGGTCGTGCTGACAATATCCGTCGCGCCGTCGTTGTTCTGAGAAGTTGAACCGTCCAGCCTTCCGAAATAAGGGATCCTCGCGTACAGCGATCCGGTCTGTGACGAAAGCGCCTTTCTCGCGGCGGAATTGCTCCCCACCGCCCCGCATCTCGAAAGCTCGTTTCTCTTGACGTTCGGGATACGCTTGATATAAGCGCCGAACGCCTGCGGATTAAAACTTTTACTGTTAAATTCTGCCATATACCCTCCTTAAAAATTCATGAAATCATACCTGCCCACTTAAGATTTTTGAACAAACAGCGGTCATTTCCGCACAGTGATATGTCACCTTACAAGAAACTCCAAGTGGAATAAGTATCAGAGCCTGTTTAGTATCCGGAGAAGTACCGGATTTGCCCGGATTTTCGTGCCCTACAACGGCAATTTTTCGCAGATGTACTGTATGTACCTCAAGAAAAATTGCCTAAGTAGGG
>JAIEDJ010000153.1 GCA_029068025.1 Oscillospiraceae bacterium
TTGTAATAATTATCGCAGTCAAGCATGGTTATTGAGTTTTCATAATACGAATAGACGATCATAGTCTGATAAAAGCCGTTTTCTTTACCCTGTATAATATCTCCGGGCTTTGTCTTACGAATGTCTGCTTTCATTTGTGCCTCCGTAGAAGTTCCGCTGCACGAAGCGATGACCTTCAAGTTTCCGTTGGAGTTCGTCAGCTCATACACATTAGACTTGACCCCTGTTGAAAGCGGTTTGCCGAACATCTGATAGAAGGCATACCGAGCGTAACCGAGTGTACCTGTCTCCCCTGCCGTTCCGGCGAGACTTGCGGGAACGGGAGAATTGCTGTAAGGAAATGTCTTCATGTTGCCGTACTCGCCCTTGATTATCTTGTCAAGCCTTGCCTTCACCTCGTCTTGAGTTTTGGGAGCGGAGATTGTTGGCGCTAAATCAGGTTCACTTTTAGGCGGCTGCATATCGCCATACCACATATATCCTTGATACTTGTAATTTGTATATTCAGCTATATTCCAATATTGAATGCGGTTACTGCCTGCTTCTATGACTTTACCTTCGCCTACACTAATTGCCATATGACTTTTACCATTACTAACCCCGGTAAATAATGCAATCGCGCCTCTAGGTGGAGTACCGCCATAAATTTTATGACCATTAGGACTATTTAAATAATGTGTCGCTTCATTCTTATTTGTCCAAGGAGTAATTCCACCACCTTCATAAAACGCGTTAGCAACAAACGCTACACAGTTATCCTTACTCTCCACATAACAGCCGATTGGCTTTGATTGCCAGCCATTTTGTCCTATCCATTTTTTAGCCCATTTAATAGTTGCTTCAATCTCAGCATCGGTAATAGCCCTGCCTATTCGAGGGCAACCACATGCAGCCTGGGCTTCTACTCTTGTTACTTCAAACATTGTCCCTGCGCTCACCAGCACTGCCAAAGCCATCAGCAAGGACAACACGCGCTTTTTTATTGTTCCTGTCATAACAATTACCTCCCGCATATCTATCTGAAAAGTATTTCCTTTTTCATTATATCATCATTTTTTCATATTGTCAAGTGATTTTTAACTATATAATTCATTTTTTAATCTTATGATTCTAGTGTACAATAATATCAAGAGGTGATTTTTGTGCATTATGTTGATTATAAAGAAGTGGGTAAACGTATCGCGGACAGGCGCAGAGAGCTTGGACTTAAGCAGTGGCAGGTAAACGAAATGGCGGGACTGTGCAACAATTATATATCCAATGTCGAACGCGCGACTACGGTTATAAGTATTGATGTGCTTATGAAGATCTGCATGGCATTGGAAACCACCCCCGACGCCCTTCTCCTGGGCGCAGTCGCCGACGGGGAGAACGACTATTTACAGTCGATCACCAACCGCCTCAGGCAGATGTCCTCAAAGCAGGCACGGCTCACTTTAAGCCTGATGGATTGGATACTAACTCAAAAATTGGAATAAAAAAATCCCCCTCACCCGAGGGGGACTTCTTTTTAATTAAAACCCGAAGTATCGATTCGGTTCAGCGCGCGTTTCAGCTTTGCCTCTGCGAGCAGCAGCGCCTTGTCGTCGTTGCTGAGCTTAGCGTTGTTGATACGCTCCTCCGCGGTGGATTTCGCGTTGTTCGCGCGTTCAACATCGATCTCGTCAGCCCATTCGCAGGTCTGAACAAGGATCGTTGTCTTTTCCTTCGATACCTTGATAATGCCGCCAGAGGTCGCCGCACGGCGGAACTGACCGTCCTGCATTATCCTCATCTGCCCGATACCGAGCGCCGCGCAGTACGGCTCATGACCGTTAAGTATGCCGACATCGCCGACGGTGGTGCGGACGATTATCTGCTCGGTCTCGCCGTCAAAAACGGTTTTCTCCGGCGTAATGATCTGTAATTTAAAAGGAGTCATGCTGTTCTCCTTTCATCAATTACCTTTTTTGGCTTTCTCAACAGCCTCGTCAATGGTTCCCACGAACAGGAACGCCGACTCGGGCAGATCGTCGTGCTTACCCTCGATGATCTCCTTAAAGCCGCGGATAGTCTCCTTAAGAGGAACGTATTTGCCCTGCATACCGGTGAACTGCTCCGCAACGGAGAACGGCTGCGACAGGAAACGCTGGATCTTTCTTGCACGCGCTACCGTGAGCTTATCCTCATCGGACAACTCGTCCATACCGAGGATCGCGATGATATCCTGAAGCTCATTATAACGCTGCAAAATAGCCTGAACCGCACGAGCTACCTCATAGTGCTCCTTGCCGAGTATCTCGGGAGTAAGGATTCTCGAGGTGGAATCCAGCGGGTCAACCGCCGGGAAGATACCCATAGAAGCGATATCACGCGACAATACCGTCGTAGCGTCCAAGTGAGCGAACGTAGTCGCAGGCGCCGGGTCGGTCAAGTCGTCGGCAGGAACGTAAACCGCCTGTACCGATGTGATAGAACCCTTCTTGGTAGATGTAATACGCTCCTGGAGAGCGCCCATTTCCGTTGCCAGCGTCGGCTGATAACCAACGGCGGACGGCATACGTCCGAGCAGCGCGGAAACCTCCGAGCCTGCCTGTGTGAAACGGAATATGTTATCGATGAACAGCAGAACGTCCTGACCCATCTTGTCACGGAAGTACTCCGCCATGGTAAGTCCCGACAGAGCAACTCTCATTCTTGCTCCCGGCGGCTCGTTCATCTGACCGTATACGAGAGCCGTCTTGTTGATAACTCCCGACTCCATCATCTCGCGGTAGAGGTCATTACCCTCACGAGTACGCTCACCTACGCCGGTGAATACCGAGATACCGCCGTGCTGCTTTGCTACGTTGTTGATAAGCTCCATGATAAGTACGGTCTTACCAACGCCCGCACCGCCGAACAGACCGATCTTACCGCCCTTAAGGTAGGGCGCGATAAGGTCAACGACCTTGATACCGGTCTCAAGTACCTCGTTGGAAGCCTCCTGCTCCTCAAAGGTAGGAGCGGGACGGTGAATTTCCCAGTGCTCCTCCGTCTCGGGCTGAGGCTTGTTGTCTACCGCCTCGCCTAGGAGGTTGAAGATACGTCCAAGAGTCTGCTCGCCGACCGGGACCTTGATGGAAGCTCCGGTGTCCACTGCCTCCATACCGCGAACCAGACCGTCCGTGCTGCTCATCGCGATGCAGCGGACAAGGTCGTCGCCGATATGCTGCGCTACCTCGACAACCAGCTTCTTGCCGTGATTGTCGATCTCGATAGCGTTAAGCAGATTAGGCAGATTTTCGGGCGTAAACCTGATATCCAGAACCGCGCCGATAACCTGGACTATCGTGCCTATATTCTGATTAGCCATATTGTAACTTTTCCTTTCTTATAGGAATTGCCGGTTAATTATTGAACAATATTGTATTGTCAATTATGATTGTGCCGACGCGCCCGAAACGATATCGATGATCTCGTTCGTTATGCTTGCCTGACGCGCTCTGTTATACAACAGCGACAGGCTCTCCGTCATTGCGTCCGCGTTGTCGGTAGCGCTCTCCATTGCGTTGCGGCGAGCGCCCTGCTCCGAAGCGTAGGATTCCACCACCGCGCACTGAATAAGGCTCGCGGTGAAGCGCGGAATAATTCTGTTGAACACAGCCTCTGGAGAAGGATCGTAATTCATCGTTCCGTAGTTCTCAAGCTGAACCGTGTCCATGGGAAGAACGCGCATTGACTCGGGCTGCTGCGACATGGACGACACAAACAGCGTATAGAATACGTGTACCTCGTCGACCTCGCCGTTCGCGAACATCTCAATAGCAATATCCGCGATATCCTGAGCCGTGTTGGGCTTGATATCCTCCGCTATATTCGCGTAGGAAGCCACAACGTCATAGCCGCGCTTTGCGAAATACTCTCCCGCTTTTCTTCCGATAGCGATTATCTTGGGAGCCTCCGCGTCATCAGCGTGAGCTGCAGCCGCCATCTTCAGAACGTTGGAGTTATATCCGCCTGCCATGCCGCGGTCACCGGCGACAACGATAAAGAGTTTATGCTTTACCTCGCGCTTTACCGTAAAGATCGTGGAAAAGTCGGTGTTTGCCGACGCGATCTCACACAGCGACTTATACAGTTCGTTAAAGTACGGACGAGCCTGCTCCGCGCGGGATTTCGCCTTACGAAGCTTGCTTGAAGCGACCAGCTCCATCGCCTTAGTGATCTGACGGGTCGAACCTACAGACTTAATGCGGCGCTTGATCGCCTTCATATTTCCGCTTGCCAAATTGTCACCCCCATCTCGGGAAGAAACTCCCGGTTAATTTTAGAAATCGTCCTCGGCAGTGATATATTTGACCTTCTTCTCAATATAAAGCCATGCCACGGCAAGCGCAGTGACCACAGAGATCAACCGTTGCGACAATGCCCAGCACAAAAGAAGCCTGTTTCATTAAAATACCCCTTCCGATCAGCCGGCGCCGATTACGAGTAGGATGCCGCGAAGCTGGAAAGAACCGACTTCAGCGCTTCCTCGTTCTCGGGTGACAAAACCTTTTCATTCTTGATTCCGTCGAGTATCTCGGGCTTGTTAGCCTTGATATTGTCAATAAGATCCTTCTGATACTGCTTGATCTTCTCAACCGGAATGGACGCGAGGAAGTTGTTGATTACCGCGTAGATAATAACGACCTGCTCCTCAACCTCCAGCGGAGAGTTCTGATCCTGCTTAAGTACTTCAACGATACGCTCGCCCTTTGCAAGACGATCCTTCGTATCCTTGTCGAGGTCGGAACCGAACTGCGAGAAGCTCTGCAGCTCGCGGTACTGAGAGTAGTCGAGCTTAAGTGTACCGGCAACCTTCTTCATAGCCTTGATCTGCGCGTTACCGCCGACACGCGATACCGAGATACCGGGGTTAACAGCGGGACGAACGCCCGAATTGAACAGCTCCGTCTCAAGGAATATCTGACCGTCGGTGATCGAGATAACGTTGGTCGGGATATACGCCGAAACGTCGCCCGCCTGTGTCTCGATGATGGGCAGCGCGGTAAGAGATCCGCCGCCGTACTCGCTGTTAAGGCGAGCCGCGCGCTCAAGCAGTCTTGAGTGCAGATAGAATACGTCGCCCGGATAAGCCTCACGTCCCGGCGGGCGCTTAAGCAGCAGGGACAGCGCACGGTAAGCAACCGCGTGCTTGGACAGATCGTCGTAAACCACGAGAACGTCCTTGCCCTTCTCCATAAAGTATTCGCCCATCGTACAGCCGGAATACGGCGCGATGTACTGCAAAGGCGCAAGCTCCGAAGCGGTGGACGATACTACGATAGTATAGTCCATAGCGCCGTTGGATGTGAGCGTTTCCACAACGTTTGCCACGGTAGAGTTCTTCTGACCGATAGCAACGTAAATGCAGATTACGTCCTTGCCCTTCTGGTTGATGATAGTATCAATGGCGATAGCGGTCTTACCCGTCTGTCTGTCGCCGATAATAAGCTCACGCTGACCTCTGCCGATCGGGATCATAGAGTCGATAGCCTTGATACCTGTCTGCAGCGGAACATTTACGGGTTCTCTTGTGATAATACCCGAAGCGATCTTCTCAATGGGGCGAGTCTCTTTAGCAAGGATATCACCCTTGCCGTCAAGCGGCTGACCCAAAGAGTTTACAACGCGTCCGAGAAGCTCTTCTCCGACGGGCACGGACACTATACTGTTCGTGCGCTTTACGCTGTCGCCCTCTTTAATTCCCGCGTCGTTGCCCAACATAACCGCACCGATAAAGTCCTGCTCGAGGTTCAGCGCCATACACTGAACACCGTTCTCGAATTCCAGCAGCTCGTTCATCATGCACTGCTCAAGTCCATGAATACGAACGATACCGTCACCGACAGTAACGACTGTTCCGACATCGCCGAGCTGGATCTTCGCGTTGTAGTTCTTTATGCGGTTCTTGATCAGACCCGTTATTTCATCGGGGCGTAAATCCATTACATACATCCCTTTCCTGTTAGAATTTCGGAAGTTAAGAACTTGGAGCTAAGAGCGGCATGCTCTTACATCCAACTTCCTGACCTCCTGTCGCTTACGTCTTTTAAGCGATAACCGAGCCAAGCTCGTTTTTAAGCGCGTTAAGTCTCGCCTTAACGCTGCCGTCGTAGCGGCGGCTGCCGTAGTCGATAACGATACCGCCTAT
>JAIEDJ010000154.1 GCA_029068025.1 Oscillospiraceae bacterium
CGCAAGGCTCAAGAGCATTGCGGCGGACGGACTCGAAATCTGGCTTCACAGCTACGCTCATGAGTATGATAAAATATACGCTTCGGTGGACGCGTTCCTCGACGATTTTTACGATACGTGGATGCTGGTGTACAACGCTACGGGTATCAAGACGGGGATCTTCCGATTTCCGGGCGGCAGCAACACCGACTACAATGCCGATACACGCGACGAGATCATCGCGGAGATGACGCGGCGCGGGTTCAGATACTACGACTGGAACGTTCAGAGCAACGACATATTAGGTTATACCTGGACGCAGATGTGGAACGGGATCCTGACAGGCGTGGGCAGCGTGAGCAACGCGGGCAGTCATGCCATCGTGCTGTTCCATGACAGAAGCGACGGCGCGGTGAATGTGCTTGACGATATAATCGGGAAGCTTCTGGGAGAAGGCTATAAGTTCGACAAAATAAACGATAACACAGCGCCGATACAGTTTGTTAAACCGATTTCTTAGTTGAAAGGATCAAGTTATGGGAATCAAGGATAATTTTTCGCAGGCGGTAAAAGAGCTTTGGAAGAAGGACGGACAGGGCGGCGAAAACAACAGCGATCCTAAGGGAGGCTCTCAGCAGACAGAGCTTGAGAAATATCTTCAGCAAAATTCCGCTGCCGAGCAGAAGTCCGATAACACGGCAAGGCAGGTAGGCAGCAGCGGAGTTCCGCTGGAAACGCCGTATTACCGCACTCCCGAGCAGACGGCTGCGGCGGCTCAGGCTCAGCAGCAGGCAAATGCCGAGCAGGCTCAGCAGCAGATGAACGCGAATGTTAATATGGGAAGCAGCACCTCCGACAGATATTCTTCCGATACGTATGCTTCCGGTCAGCAGCCGGACATATCGCGGGAACAGCCTTATAATCAGAACGCCCGCAACGCGCAGAACGCTTCTCAGGATATTCGGCAGAATTTCGGGCAGAATAATCAGAACGCGGCGGGCGCTCAGATGGGCGGGTATGAACGCCCCTCCGACTATGATCAGGGGTATGGCGGAAACGGCGGCTATGCGCCGGGCAATCCCGGGAATTACAACGTCAACCGAGGCGCGGGAGGAGCCGTTCCTCCGTCGTCGGGTTCCGGAATGATGAATCAGAACGTCAACGAAACAGATGAGCTGACCGTCATCTCCAAGAACACCGCCATAGACGGCAACGTCCGTTCTCTCGCAAATATGCGCATAGACGGCAACATAAAGGGAAACGTCGAGACCACCAAGAATGTGGACATGAGCGGAAAGATCGTCGGCGACATTACCTGCAACAACGCGGGAATGAACTCGGCGGCTATGCAGGGCAATGTTTCGCTCAAGGGTCGTATGAGAATGGACCGCGACACAATACTTATCGGAGATCTGTCCTCGCAGTACGCGGATATCAACGGCAGAATCCGCGGCAAGCTGGATATCGTCGGCAAGGCGGAGCTTAAGCGCGACGCTATCGTGTTCGGCGACATCAACGCGTCTACTATCGCCGTAACGGACGGAGCTATAATTCAGGGATATGTAAACACGACGTTCCTCTCAAAAGAGGACAGCCGCAATGTATTCCCGGAGTCCATATCCTTGGAAAACAAGGAAAATCAGAACAATTCCAACGGCTGACCGCGCAAAGACCTGCGCCGATCATGCTGTGAGGGAGATATTTACAAAGTGCTGTCATAGCTTTGTACAGATAAAAATTCCTCGGATATCCGCATATAACGGAGCCGAGCAGAAAGGCCGGTTTAATGAGAGCTGACAATAAAAAAAACAATGTTCCGCTCATTACGACGATCGCCGTAGCGGTTGTCGCTACGGTGGCGGTGGTCATATTGCTTATAACCATGAACAGCGGCTCGGAGCCTGTGCCCGATCCGATAACGCCAAGCGCCAGCGGATTTGTTGTGACCGCTGAGATCTACGGCGAGTGTGAAAACGCAGCGAAGGAGCTGGTGAGCGCAAATTATGAGGTGATCCGACTGTTCGTGACGGAGGGTCTGCCGCTGAAGAGCGTTTACGGAAAAGATCCCGAGCCGATAGACGGCGCGTATGAGGTCAAGTCCGACAGATATACCGAATATTCGCAGATCGAGGAGCTTGTAAAGGGGATCTATACCGATGAAGCGGCAGAGGAGATCCTGAAAAGCATGAGGGTCTCCATAAACAACGCGGTCGTGGCTATACAGCCGTATAGCGATCATAATGTCAACGGAGCTGTATTCCTTGGCTTGAATACACAATTTGCGGTTGACCAGAATTATAAGACCGATTGGTCAAACTGCTTTATCATGGTGGATCCGCAGAGCGAGGAAAAGTGCAGGGTGACGGTATATGTCAACGGCATTTCCGCGGAGGAGGCGGCAAGTCACCCCGAATCGGTTCTGAAGGTCAATATGAACAAGACCGCCGACGGCTGGCGGCTGACTGAATTCCTGAAGTGAGGCGGGTGAGTGCAAAAATTTTGAAAAAAATTTTTAGGCGGTCACCGAACATTTTAAAATAAGTGAGATGTCATGAAGAAAAACGAGAATCCGTTTGCCACTTACACGAAGGTCAGTCAACTGGCGTTTGTGATCATAGCGCCGTTGCTGTTCTTTTTGTGGGGCGGCAGTGCCTTGGTGAAGCATTTTGATCTTCCCGAATGGGTGATGGGCTTGTGCGTGGCGTTGGCGATAATCTTTATGCTGGGCGGCGCGGTGAGCTATCTGGGTCAGCTCATAAGGTATTATGACAAGAACAAGGAGAAAGCTCCCAAGGCGTTTACAAGCTCACGGCGCGACAATGATTACTACGATGATCACCCGCCGCGCAAGTAAGCTTTTGCGGGACGGCGGACTTGGTGTTGAGTTTGTTTGGTAAACTCAGTCATAAGCGTTTTAGCCAAGATCAGCATAATAAACGCGCAGCTAAGGTTCTTACGCCAAGGGCAATGTTATAAAGGTGCAGGAGAAATTTCAAAAAGCGGTTCCGAGCGGCGGAGCGGAACGAAGTGAAGCGGAGCTGATCGGAGCCGGCTAGGCGAACGCAGTGAGCCGTTTTTGAAATTTTTTAATAAAGGTGCAGGAGAAATTTCAAAAAGCGGTTCCGAGCGGCGGAGCGGAACGAAGTGAAGCGGAGCTGATCGGAGCCGGCTGGACGAACGCAGTGAGTCGTTTTTGAAATTTTTTAATAAAGGTGCAGGCAATTTGCGAAAGCAATCGGCGCGGATTGGCGTACGGAGCGCAGCGCAGCATAATAAACGCGCGGTAGGGCGCTTAAGCTAAGAACAACGTTATAAAGAGCAGTGAATTTCAAAAAGGTCGAAATTTTAATTTCGACCGGTTCTCACTTGACGGCTAAGCGTAACGGAGCGAGCGCAGCGAGTGAAGTGATGCGTGAGCGTTTTGCGAAGCATAATGCGGTCAAGTGAGAATTTTGAAATTCTTTTAAATAAGGAGAGTTTATGGAGACGCTGATGAAGCCTGTTAAAAAGGAACAGCCCGTTTATCAGGAGATGCGGTCTCTGGCGCCGTATTTTCTGATAGTTTCCGGAATATATATGGTTTTGATGACCGCGCTGGGCATAGGGCTGCGGGATTATACGCTGCCCGTGGGCGGAGTTTACGGCATTGTCGTTGCCGTGCTGAATTTCCTTATGCTCGGAAAGTGCGCTCAGAAGGCGGTCCGAAAGACCGAAAAGCAGGCTGTTACCTATATGAGCGGTATGTACTGCCTGCGGTATCTCGGACTGTTTGCAATGCTCACAATCGGTGCGCTGGCACCGTTTATAAGTCTTATCACAGCGGTGATCCCGCTGTTCTTTACAAAGATCGCCATCCTGATAAGAGCATTTAAAGAAAAGGAGGACTGATAATATGCCGACTGCATTAATGCTCGCCGCAGAGGGCGGTATTACCGTAAACGGGCCTTTGGTCGTCGCGAGCTTTGATCTATTTGGCATGAAGTTCAATCTGACAGAGAGCATTATCGTTCAATGGGTAGTCATTGCGATATTGCTGGCTGTGGTGCTGATCCTTACACACAACATGAAGGTCGTTCCCGAGACGAAAAGACAGGCTGCGGCAGAGATGATCGTGGGATTCTTCACTGATACGGTGGACACCACGATGGGACCGAAGTACAACAAGTACCGTGCGTACATAATGGCGCTGTTCTGCTTCATCATGCTTCAGAACCTGATGGGTCTGCTGGGACTGCGAAATCCGACGGCGGACGTATCCGTTACGGGTACGCTGGCGGTCATCACGTTCTGCCTGGTTCAGTACACCAAGGGAAAAACAGGAAAGTTCAAGGGCTATATGAAGAGCTTCGTTGAACCCCTGCCGTTTATGCTTCCGTTTAACATAATCGGCGAATTTGCAAACCCGCTCGCGCTGGCTTTGCGTCTGTTCGGCAACATGATCGCGGGTACAGTTATCAACGCGCTGATCTACTTTGCGCTTGGTAAGCTGGCTATTCTTATCCCGGCAATCGCGTCTTTGTACTTTGACATCTTCTCTGCTGTAATGCAGGCATATATCTTTATTATGCTCAGTATGTCGTACATCACATCGGCGGACTGCGAAGGCTGATGTCCGTCTCTCGGGGATCGGTTCCCGAAAACATTTGTCTTATATCCCGCTTGGGATCGAGATGTGAATAGGTTATTCACACTCACATAACATTTTTACTTTACGGAGGAAATTAAAGATGGAAATGACACCGGAAACTATGAAGATCTTAGCTAACGCTATCGTTCTCGGCGCTTCGGCGCTCGGCGCGGGCACCGCGATGATCGCGGGTCTTGGCCCGGGTATCGGCGAGGGCTACTGCGGCGGTCAGGCAGTTGCGGCTATCGGAAGACAGCCCGAGGCATCCGGCGCTATCACAAGAACCATGATCATCGGTGACGCGCTTGCCGAGACTACAGGTCTGTACGCGCTCGTTGTAGCGCTCCTTCTCATGTATGCTAACCCGCTGCTCGGCAAGCTTATTCAGTAATAACGGCAACGGATCAGTTTATTGAGAGGAGAGGAGCAGAAAATGCTGGATATACTCGGCATAATGTCGGAGGGAGCAGCGTCCGAGGCGGCAGGCACTACGTTTTTGGATCTGGTCTCCATTGACCCCGGCACTATCGTGTTTACGCTGATAAATACGCTCATCATCTTCCTCATTTTCAGGATCTTCCTGTACAAGCCCGTTTGCAGGATCCTTGACAAGCGCAAGGAGATGGCTGCCGCTGAAATAGCGGACGCTCAGAAGGCAAAGGAAGCTGCCGAGAAGGCAGAGCAGGAATACACCGCGCGTCTTGCGGATGCCAAGAACGAGGCTGCTGAAATAGTAAAGCAGGCTACGCTCAGGGCGCAGAAGCGCGAGGATGAGATCGTTTCCGAAGCCACCCAGAAGGCGGCTGATATCCGCGCAAGGGCGGAGGAAAACATAGAGCGTGAAAAACAGCGCGCCGTTAACGAGATCAAGGACGAGATCTCCGATATCGTCGTTATGGCGGCAAGCAAGGTCGCGCAGAAGGAAATTTCCGCAAAGGACAACGAGGAGATCATCTCCCAGTTCCTCAACGAGGTTGGAATGGCTTAAGAGCCGTTTTCAATTAACGGAGAAAGGAATTTACTTATGAACGACAAGGCTGAAAAGATCTACGGCGAGGCGTTCTTCGAGCTTTGCTGTGAGGAAAACGAGAGCGGTCTGAAAGACGTTCTCGAGGAGCTTACAGAGCTTGACAAGATCTTCTCGCAGAATCCCGAATTCATAAAGCTAATGGGCACGCCGACGGTTGCCGTTGACGAGAAGATCGAACTTTGCAGGGAGATCGCCAAAGAGGGCGGTATCAGCGAGCTTAGCGGAAATCTGATGTGTATTCTTGCGGAAAAGAACCGCATGGGCTGCTTTTCGGGCGTAGTAAAATATTTCCGCGAAATGTATAACATAAAGTTTAAGCTCGCGGACATCACCGTAACGACCTCCGAGCCGCTTTCGGGCGAGATGAAGGAGAAGATAGCCGCAAAGATGTCGCAGGTCATCGGAATGACCGTCACGATCATCGAAAAGATCGATCCCACGATCATAGGCGGTATCGTTATCGACTACGGCAGCCGCCGCTACGACGGCAGCGTTAAGGCGAGACTTAACGCGCTTAAAAC
>JAIEDJ010000155.1 GCA_029068025.1 Oscillospiraceae bacterium
AAACACAGGGTTACTGGGATAAAATACCAACAAATTCACATCCTCGTGATTGTTTGTTTTTATCCGGTTTGGATTACGCTATACTCTTGGAACGACCACACCAAACACGGCTTTTCCGGGATAAAAAACAAATAAAGGAGAGCCATCAAAGTGGTTCTCCTTTGTTCGATATGGTGCGAGTGACGGGACTTGAACCCACACGTCGTTTCCAACACTAGCACCTCAAGCTAGCCTGTCTGCCTATTCCAGCACACTCGCATTCCTATTGTTTAACGACTTTATAATTATATCATATATCATTACATTTGTCAAGTGCTTTTTTAAAAAAATTTTAAGATATCTTTTTCGGCAAAAAACTTGGACTATTATACTAAAGTTGCTTATTCCACGAAAATGCCAAAAAAGCGAATTATTTATTTTGCCAATTGATGTCTATTAATAAACCATTTTACAAAAAAGTATGATATTTTAATGAACTATAGTATTATAAGCCACGATTTTGTGGTTTTAGTGCAATGAATTAATTTACCGAAGTTATATAATTCCCGACTTGTGTCAGATCCGTGCGTCTACCCCTTCTCCGTTTACAACGCGTATCTCCAGACGGTGAGGCAGACAGACGATCGGCACCGCGCCGCCGCTTATCGCGCCTGTTTTTACACAAACCAGATCCGGGCAGTCGGCGGCGGAGATCATCACCGTGCCGTCTTTTATTGTAACAGTATTGTACCCGTTATCACATTCAATTATAAACTCGGTGTTCTCTGAAAGCGGAACGGTTTTCAGCACCTTGCCGTCCTGAATGATCTCGGCGGTCGGATCTTCGCGTCCGGCATTCTTCATAACAAACCACACCGCTATCCCTGACGCCGCGATCAACAGCAGCGCGGCAAGCGCTATGATGTACTTTTTACTCACAGTTTCTCCTTTCGTTCAGATTCTGCATAAGAAATGCGGTGATCTCAGCCGTTCCCTTTTGAGCAGAATAGTTAAGCATTGGCGTATATGTTGTTGAAATACGGCAATTCTCCGGGCTCTTCCGAATTGCCTGTCTCAATAAGCTCTATCGCTTTAAACCTTTATATCTTTAAGATTAAAGAAAAAAGCGCACCGAAATCAGTGCGCTGTAATTTTCCGTATACGGTAAACAATTGTAACCCGGCAAAAATCAGCCGGCTCTCTGTACAAGACCCGAGCGCAGGCAGCGCGAGCATACGTTTACTCTGCAGGGAGTACCGTTTACTACAGCCTTTACCTTCATAACATTCGGCTTGAAGGTTCTGTTGGAGCGTCTGTGCGAGTGGGATACCTTAATGCCGAAGGTAACGCCCTTTCCGCAAATTTCACATTTAGCCATCTTACACACTTCCTTTCTATACATAAAGAAGAATTTATTATATCAGTAACAGATAATATTATATCAGAAATCGCTCCGAAATTCAAGTATTTTTTTGGAAATGTCGGAATTTTGTGCAATCTGCCTGATAACGTTGGGAAATATCCGCGGCGATTTGTTAAAATACTATAAACCCAACCTTCTTCTGAACCTTCTGCAAGGTCTTGCGCGAAACGCGGTACGCCTTTTCCGCACCCTTTTTCATACAGTCCTCAATATAGCCCTTGTCTGCGGAGATGCGCTTGAACTCCGCCTGCATGGGCGCGAGCTTGTCCGCGACCGCTTCTCCGACCGCTGTCTTGAAATCGCCGTAGCCCTTTCCCTTGAACTCTGCCTCGATCTCCTCAAATGTCTTGCCCGTTACCGCACCGTATATCGACATCAGATTTATAATGCCGTCCTTGCCCTCGCGCGCGCATACCTCAGCCTCACTGTCGGTGACAGCACGCTTGAACTTTTTCAGAATCGTGTCCTTATCGTCGAGAACCCATACGGACGCGTTCGGATTCTCGTCGGACTTGGACATCTTCTTTGCCGGCTCCTGAAGGCTCATCACCTTCGCGGTCGCCTTGGTAACATAGCCCTCAGGCATGGTGAACACGTCGCCGTAGATACCGTTGAACCGCTGAACGATGTTCCGGGCAAGCTCTAAATGCTGAAGCTGATCCTGCCCGACGGGAACCAGATCCGCCTGATACAGCAGGATATCCGCCGCCATCAGTACGGGATACGTAAACAGACCCGCGTTGATGTTCTCGGGGTGCTTCTGCGACTTGTCCTTGAACTGAGTCATACGCGACAGCTCTCCGAACTGCGTATAGCATGAGAGTATCCACGCAAGCTCCGAGTGGTGCGGATTGTGTCCCTGGACGAACAGCGTCGATCTTTCGGGATCCAGCCCCATCGCGATAAGCAGCGCGTAGCTTTCCTTGATCTGCGCGCGGAGCTTGGCGGGATCCTGACGCACTGTGATCGAGTGCAGATCTGCGATACCGTATGTGCAGTCGAACTCGTCCTGCATTTTCAGCCAATTGCACATCGCGCCGAGGTAGTTGCCCAGATGCGGCGTGTTGGTGGGCTGAATTAGACTTAATATCTTCTTTTTCTGTTCCTGTTCCATTTTTTATCTCCCCATAATTTAGATATTCAGATTTTTGTCCAAAGCTCGATCTGTTCTTTGAGCCAAGCCGTGTCGGAAATTTTATTGAGCCAACAGCCGTAAAATTCATCAAAGCTGTCCGCAAGAAGGATGTAATATCCCATGTTGTCGGTATCGAATACACATCCTTTGTATTTTCCCGTGACCGCTAAGCCATATTCAAATTGACAGCCCCGCGATCCCAGGCCAAGGAATCCTTGTGTCTCCCGGGAACCGGTTCCGGTGGTGTAACGATCCGCCACAGGCTCATAAACGAAGTACTTTTCGGGGTTGTTTTTGACAGCCTCGTCGTTAAAAGGAAAGTCATTCGCATATCTTGACTCCGAAAGAAGCTTTATATCGAACGGAAGCCCCAGATTATACCGTTTCTTCTCGTACCCAGAACCGTTTTTCGTTATATATTCCCGAAAGGAATACAGACCGTAGTTTTCGCAGGCACCGCCGTCTCCGATCTCCGTAATAAACCGAAAATAATCCTCCGGCAACATAAAACCGTATTTTTCCTCGGCGTTTCTTACAAAATCGGCCGCGATAGGATCATTGAGGCGGTATTTATGAGTTGACGCGCCGGATATTTTAAGATCTTTGTCAATCGCGGCTGCTGCTTCGAGGATCATTAAAACTTGATCTCTTTTCATGATTTAAAAGCCTTTCGCCTTTCGTAATGATCAGAAATTTTGATTTGTTTAATGCCTCGTCCAGAAATCAATCTGCCGCTTAAGCCAATCAACATCGGAAATTTTATTCAGCCAATTGCAGTAAAATTCCTCGAAGCTGTCCGCGAGCAAGGTGAATGTACCCTCGTTATCGGTATCGAAAACACGTCCTTTATGTTCGCCCGAGATCACCAATCCATAATCATACTGACATCCGCGCGTTCCCAGAACAAAATAGCCGTTGATAAACCCGTCATGATCATCATCACAAAAGCGAGGATCGAAAAAGCATTTTTCGCGGTTGTTATCGAAATATTTCGGATCGAGACACGAGTACTCTTTGTCTTCATCGGACATCGGTCTTATATCAAAGGGAAGCTTCAGACATTGCCGTTCTTTCTCATAACCCGGGTTATCCTTCATTATATACTCCTTAAAGGAATACAGCCCGTAGTCCTCGCCCGCGCCGCCGTCTCCGATCTCTGTAATAAACCGAAAATAATCCTCTGACAGCGTAAAACCGTATTTTTCCTCGGCGCTTCTCACAAAATCGACCGGTATAGGATCGTTCAGGCGGTACTTGTGCTTTGCCGCGCCGAACACATTAAAATTCTTATCGATCCCGGCTGCCGTTTCGAGGATCTTTAAAACCTCGTTTTTGTTCATGATCTAAAAGCAATTCGCGAAAGATTTTAAAGCAATTCGCGAACCGCAAAAAACTCCGTTCGCTTCGCTCACTCCGTTTTTGCTAGCGGGTTCCGAAATGCTCACTTCGCTGTCGCTCCGTTGCGCTTTCGGAACCCCTTTCGCGAATTGCGTTCCCTTTCATAATTTGTATTCACTTAAAGAACTCATGCGCACACTTGCCGAGGATCTCCGTTCCCTTGTCAAGCTGCTCATCGGTCGGTGTGGAGTAATTCAGCCTGAACGAGTGCGACACGGCGCTTTCGTCCGCCAAAAACGCGTTTCCGGGGACTACCGCTACCTTATTCTGAACCGCTTGACGGCAGAATTCGTTCATATCGAACCGCTCCGGGATAGTCGCCCAGATAAACAAGCCGCCCTCGGGATTCGAGTACGTTATAAAATCGGGCATTGATGCGTGCAGACCGTCCAGCATACGCTTACACTTGTTCCGATAAACTCCGCGCAGCTTTTCAAGATGAGCGGAAAAATCGACCGTAGTCACAAAGCGGTAAGCGAGCATCTGCGCCCAGATATTGGTATGCACGGTGCTGGTCTGAAGTCCTACAACAGCCTTTGCGATGATCTCGCTGTCCCCGCAGAGATATCCCACTCTCAGACCCGGGGCAAGTACCTTTGAGAACGTCCCCGCGTACAGCACTATGCCGCTCTTGTCAAGCTCCTTGTAATTTGACACGGACTCTCCCGCAAAACGCAGGTCGCCATAAGGGTTGTCCTCAAGAATATAAACCGAATACTTTTTCGCAAGCTCCAGCACAGTCTTTCTGCGCTCAAGCGATGTAGTGGTACCTGTAGGATTCCGGAAATTCGGGATCGTGTAAATAAACTTCACATTCGGCTCCGCTTCAAGAACCGCTTCGAGCTTTTCCGGAAGAAATCCGTCGTCATCCGTCGGAACTCCGACAAGCCGCACGCCGTAGCTTCTGAACGCGTTCAGCGAACCCACAAAGCTCGGATCCTCGCACAATATGACATCGCCCTCGTTGCAGAGTATCTTCGCGGTGGTCTCGATCGCCTGCTGAGCGCCGGCCGTCACTATAACGCTGTCGCCATCCGCGAACATTCCCTTGCCGCGCAGATCGTTTTCAAGCCACTTGCGCAGCGGCATATATCCCTCCGTCACGGAGTACTGCAACGCGCCGATCGGCTCTTTGTCAAATATCTCAGCCGACAGCTTCGCTATCATCTCCACCGGGAAAGTTTCGGGCGCGGGATTACCCGCCGCGAAGCTGATAACCTCAGGGTCTGATGTGAACTTCAATATCTCTCGTATCGCCGAAGGCGCGACTCCCGATACCTTATCAGAAAATGGTTTGAGCATATGTCCTCCTTATTTAAAAAGAATTCCAAAATTCTCAATTGACTGCACACTCCGCTCCGCGCTTCGCGCTACGCTGCGTTTAGCAGCCAATTGAGAACCGGTCGAAATTAAAATTTCGACCTTTTTGAAATTCACTGCTCTTTATAACATCGTTCTTGACGCAAGTGCATTTACTGCGTGTTTATAATGTTGCTCTTGGCATCTACGCCAAGATCCGCATACCAAACCCGAGCACAAGCGCCCAAGCCGAGATCAACAGTTTAAACGCGCAGGAGAAATTTCAAAAAGCAGTCCCGCACGGCGGAGCGCAGCGCAGCCGAGTGGGGCTGGCTAGCTCAGTGCGAAGCACTGAGCGGTTTTGAAATTTCTTTTAAATCAACAGCCCCTCGTCAACATTATAAAACCGACCAAGATCAACATACCAAAATCCGAGCACAAGCACTTGAGCCAAGATCAACATTATAAAAATCCAAATGTTATTTTACTGCTTGATCTACATTATTTATTATACAACACGCACATAATAATGTCAAGCGTTTTTTTGACAAACTGACAGACATTAAAATTTAGAAACATTTGACAAATTCGTCGAAATATGCTATAATAAAAACAGTGTTTTGCCGTTTGGCATTTTATCCCAAAAATCGTTTTGCTGATGATATCGGCTGCGGCGTAACAAGGTATAGATCCCTTTGTCCATTAATATACAAGCCCTTGCGTATAAAATTTCCGAGATACGCAAAATTTCTTGAAACTTTTTTGTAATATTTGCTGACTACGGTTGTGCAGGGGCTTTGAGCGGTTCGCGCGGTTCTTTCAGTGGACGCTTCTTTGAGGAGCGGTTCTCATGTTCTGAGGGAACGCTTTGACGGCGCGGATCGGCTTATAAAGCGAGGTGAAACTGCGTTGACAAAACCTGAGATCGATTCATATTTCAATGATGTTTATTCTGCGACGTTCAAGGCGGTTTCGCGTTATGTTGCAAGTCATGCCTCCCGTTTTCAGGACTCCGAGGACATTATCCAGAACGTGTATACGCGCTTTTACAAGCGTATCACCGAAAAAGGCTTCGGGGATATCGAATCACCCGAAGCGTTCGTTATCAACATCGCCAAATTCGAGTGCAGGACGTTTCTCTCGAGCTTTATAAAGCGCCGCGAGAAGGTTCGCAATCTCTCCGATTTTTCCGAAGAGGAATCGGCGGCACTTGATGCCGAATTGTCACGAAACGTCCCGCTGCTTGAGGATGTTATGAACAACAAGATCCTCGCAAAGCAGATTTTTGACGACATCATCAAGAACGATGAAACGGTCGGGAAGATATTCTACCTGCATTTTGTCTGCGATATGAAGCTTGAAGAGGTCGCCAAGCGGCTTGACCTCAATCTTTCCACAGTAAAGACCAAGCTGTACAGAACGATAGAACGTCAAAAGAAAAAATTTGATATGTAGCCGTAATTATCACGGCGGGTCGCATATAATAAACTACAGAAAGGGTGAAACTTGTGAACAAGCGCGATTTTTACAAAGAGCTTATGAGTGAATATATGTTCGATAAGGAAAAGATCTGCGCGAACGCCAAGAAGGGCAAGCTCACAGGCCGCAGACCCTTGCCGATATATATAGGTATGACAGCCGCGGTTGCGGCGGCAGTTGTGATCGTCGGAACAGTCGTGTTCACCAATGTGGGCAGAAACAACGGCGTTCAGATCAGCAACAAGACTTTGGCAGCGTTGTCAGAGAAGGAAAGACTTGACCGCGCAATTGCCGAGATGCAGCGCAATGAAGGCTCCGAAACGCGTATGGATGTGTATATCACCTTCAGAACTCCGCTTTCTCCGAAATCCGCGCAAAGCCTTCTGTCACAATTCTCCGAAAGCGGCGCTCCCGCAAAAATGCTTTACATGGCGGACGGCTCAAGAGCTATGGGTACTTCCGAGGTTGCCGCGGTATTCAGGAGCAACAGCGGAGAGGTCTTAGCCGCGGTCATCAACTGCGCTGGATATAAGCTTGCTCAGATAAACGCCAATGAAAATGTTGTGCTGGCAGAGCCGGTGTCCGAGTATGACAATATCGCGGATATCAAGCCGATGACTCCCGATATTACACCTCCCGATACGAGCACAAGCACCATCGTGCCGGATCCTCCTAAGCCTGTCGTGTCCGATCCGGACAACAGCGGTTCCAACAGCAATACCCACGAGCCGCCTGATCTCGATGACCCGTCCGGAGATCTTCCCGGCGGAGCTGAAACGCAGGATCCGAATTCGGGCAGCACATCAAAGGATCCCAACAATACAAGCACGTCGGAGCCGAGCGTTCCGGAAGATCCCAACAACACAAGCAACCCGAACGATCCCGGTACAAGCGATGTTTCCCCGGTCACTCCGGAGAACCCGCCTGCAGCAGTGCCCGGTATCCCGGACGGCGTAACGCTTCCGTATGAGAACACAGCCGCATCGTTCATCACGGACGATCTCGGCGCTCAGAAGGCGTACTTCCTCAGCGATAACGTGTTCTATGTCAAGTCCGAGAATGCCGTTTCTCTGTACAAATGGGACGGCAAGAAGGAAACTCTCGCGGCAACTCAGGCAATAACGGACGCCAAGGTGGCTTGGGTATCCGAAAACGGCCTGCGCATGATGGTCAGCGGCGTGGAAAACGGTATTCGTAAGAAGCTGTTTATCATTGACGCTAAGAGCTGCACGATCAACGATATGAATGTGGACGAAGCGGTCGGCGAAGGTTCTATTGCCGAGGCGGCATACAATGAAAAACTCGATGTGTTCGCACTGAACGTGTTTGACGTTGACTGCCGCTACATTTACACCGCAAAGCTCCTGGGCTATCAGATATCCGAACCTCAGATAATAGCTTACGGCTCGGAAAGCCTGTCGCTTCTGGCGGCGCACGGCAAGTCGGTTTATTACAGTGAAAGCACCGGAACCTCTACTGTTATTTACAAATATGAGGACGAGAAGAACACCGAGGTCAAGGTACTTGACAGCTTGTATGTTTCAACTCTGAACTCTGCGTTTACTCACTCTCTGGTGATCGGCGAAAACGGACTTAGTATTTTTGATCCCGCAACGGAAAGCCTGATACAGATAAACGGCAGCAAAGCGTCCTTCGGCGCGTCGGCGCACAGCTTTTCCGACGGAAAGTCGTACTTCACGGTCAGATCGGGAGCAATAGTTCCCGAAAACGGAATATCCGAGATCGCGAAAATCGACTTCACACGGAGCTTCTCGGCAAAGTGGTCAGCGGCTGTCAGCAACGGCTCTGTCCGTATTATCCCGAGTGTGTATACCGAACGTGTCAAGAACGACGGCATAACCTTTGCTCAGCCCGAGGAAAAGGCGACGGCACAGCAGCGAGCGACGGTCAATACCGCCATCGGCGTGATAAATGCCTTGGCAAACGGCAGCTGCAAGGAGTGCGGACTTAATACAGGTGAAAAGCTGACCGCCGCGATAGACGCGTGCTTCAGCGAAAGCGAGGCGCGTTATATCAAAGCCCGGTGCGAGATCTCCGAGAGCGGCGAGCTGAGCTATACGAACAGCGGATTCACCGCAGTGAACGTTTCCGATACCGTTCTTGTGATGAACGATGAGCTTAACGGCACACTGTATATCAAAGCGGGAACGTTTGACGGCAAGACCGCGTACCGCACGGTTTCCATCACACTGACGACCAAGAACGGCAAACTGCTGATGGACGCGGCAGTATGATCATCACAAAGAATAATATTATCGCGGCAGAGCATATGCTCCGCCGCGTCAGTCTGTAGAAAAAGTTATTTTAGCCAAGAGCAGCGTGCCAAACCTGAGCACAAGCGCCCTAGCCAAGGACAACATTGCGTGGGTGACTGCAAATTTCAAAAAGCAAGTGTCCGCATTATGCACTCCGTGCAAAACGCTAGCGCAACGGAGCGAAGCGTAGTGAGCATTCGGCGCTTGGCTAGCGCAGTGCTTCGCACTGCGCGTTTTTGAAATTTTTTGATAAACAGCTCCTCGTCAACATTGTAAAACCAGCCCAGATCAACATTTAATGGGTTTATCTACAAGCTGAGGCGGACTTCGCCCGCCGTTTTTGAAATTTCTTTTAAATCAACAGCCCCTCGTCAACGTTATAAAACCAGCCAAGATCAACTTTTTAGAGATTTATATACAAGCTGACGCGGCGGAGTATTAGCTCCGCCGCGCCGTTGTCATATTACATTATATAATGTCACGCATAATTACCGCCTTGCCGTAAGATGCAATATAAAACCCGCTATAGGCAGGGTGGGTAAGATCGCCCAACGGTTTCACGCTCCCGCCATCTGCAGAGGGCAAAGCCATGCAGGAGGTCTGCAATCCGCCGCCGGAGTCGAAATCCCTTTTACAATGTGTTGGATTATAGTAGCACACATTCGCAAACAAGGCAGTAATATTATTTTGCTCGGTCTCCGTGCCGTTATACGCAGCCGGTGATGTCAATCATTGCCGTCCACCTTGGCAAGCTCCTCAAGATCCTCATCAAAATCCTCGTCGACCATTTCGGAAAATCTCTTTATGAACATCTCGCCCGCCGCGTTATATTCCGCGTCGTCGTCAACGGTGGACAGCATAGCCTCGCCGTCCGTTTCTATCTCCTTAAGTACCACGAACTCCGCGGTATCCTCGTCATCGGAATCAGCGGGGATCAGCGCGTAGTACACCACGCCGTTAAGCTCCGCTCTGTCAACAAACTCAAAGCGGGTGACATTTCCGTCCTCGTCCTCAAGCTCGATGATTCCTTCGTCCTCGTCCAGAAACGCGTCATTATTCTCGTTCATGTTTAACTCCTTATTTTAAATAATTTCAAAATACACGTCACCACGGCACGCTCCGCGCTTCGCGCTACGCTTAGCCGCGCTGACGGTACCGGGCGAAATTAAAATTTCGCCCTTTTTGAAATTCACTGCTCACCACAATGTTGATCTCGGCGCAAGCGCCTTTGCTGCGTGTTTATAGTGTCGATCTCAGCGCGGGCGATTTTGATTATGCCTAGCCGTTTACAAAACGAACATTACCCTTTTATTTTACACTATGGGCGTGTAATTGTCAATAGGGAATTCATGAAAAATGCGTGAAACAGCCGTTTTTCACGATATAATCGGTGGAATGACTAAAAAAGATTTTGAAAATATATACAAAATGCCAATGCTAAAATTAAAAAATTCTATTGACTTTTAACAAAAAATGTGGTATTATTATATCAAGGAAAGAGAAAACCCGAGGTCAGGCCGGGAAGCCGGTACGGGTGGTCTTCCGAATCAACCGAAAGGAGAGTCATTCCAATGCACTGCTGAGTTTGAAGCCGAGAGCGCGGCTTTAAGTCCCGCTCAAATCTTTGAAAAGGAGTACACTCCGATGGCTCGTTGAATCTTAACGGGAAAAATCTTAGCTTTAAGCAGAAAGGAAGCGAGTCCAATGGAAGTATCGGAACCTCTTTATTACCTGTCTGCGGAGTCGCTGCCCGCATGCCGCTGAGGTGGATTTCTGAGCGATGATCTGCACGGGTGCCCTTTGCCCGAAAGTGCAGAATCCGCTGAAACTCAAGGCGTTTGCCGTATTAAGACCCGCGGTTTTCGGGAAACCCGCAGACTTTTTCAACCGCCTAGTGCGTTTACATAGATAAGCCCTTAAGAAAGTGGTGATTGCGATGTGCGTATTAGTTTTGAGGTTAGGAAAATTCTAGCGAAAGGATGAGTCCAATGTCCCTTGAAATTTGTTCTGAAATCAAATTTTGACAAGGAGTACATTCCAATGTAATACTCAATCTTTTATAAATTGAATATATGTGCGTCCCCGCGGTCAGCCGGGACGCATTTGTTTGTTTAAAAAGCTGCTTTTAAGCCAGGTACAATATACATAATTGAATCACAAGCTCCAAGCCAAAATCAGTGTTCGGGAGGTTTATCTGCAAGCCGGGACAAATTTTTTAAAAAATTTTGTTTTTCCCCTTTATTTTTTCATTTAAATATGTTATAATGTTATTATCTGATATTGTAATTATTATAAAATGCGGCTTGCAAACGTGTTTGCGGCGCGTTATCACATTCCGGATCACGGAAGAAAGGGTGCTTACATTGGCGTTTTGTGATATGAAGCCGGTGAGCGTAACCGATGCACAAGGCAGCACAACTTACATAATCGGGAACGTTATTGCGATCTACAGAGCGGAAACCGCTTCGCCGCTTGTCTACAGTTGGGATATGGTAAAGTCGGTGGCGATCTCCAGACGTGATTTCAAGATCGTTGCCGGAAACAACACTATCGTCATTCCTTATAGGCTGTTTGGTTCAGATGAGACCGTCCTCAAAGCGATCACCATCATTGAATGTCATCAAAAGGAGTATGACTTTACGTATCAGCACGAAAAGCGTATGCTTCCGCTCAAGTCGATGTACGTTGAATGCGCTCCGGGCAGAGAGACCTATATCGGAGAAGGTGTTTTCGACGAGGGTGAAACAGCCGCCGCGTTTATCGCGCTGCTGAATTTCAAGCTAATAAAGTTCCTTTGGCTGATAGCTATCCTTATCATGCTTGTTACATTGGGCGTGATCCAGCTCAATTGGGGAATAACCCGGGACAAGGTGCTGTATTATATCCCGATCTCTATAGCGATAGGCGGCATCGTCTCGCTGCTTGTGTACATTATCGCGCACGCTGTCGCGCGCGCAAGATTTAAGAGCAAGTGCAACGCCGATCTTGCTTCGCGCCAGCCCATAACATTTGTGATCAGCCGCGTGGGTTTCGCGGTATGCGAAAGCTGCGTTTATGAGAGCCGGGATCTGATCCCGTGGGGCGAGATAGACTACTTTGTCGAGTCCGACAAGATGTTTATTCTCTATAAGAACAATTCTGTCGTTGCTTATATCCCCAAAAAGGCATTCAACAAAAAGCACGTCGGAGGAGTTGCGGATATCCTCGCGCTCAGCGCGGAGCAGCGCTGACAAACGCATTGAACGCCGTGCGGCAGGCAAGACCCGCACGAGCCTTTGAGAGACGGCAAAATCACAGCGGCGTTTAAAAAACGCCGTAATACAGGCATTGACACCGCAATGCGCAAAGCGCGGCTTTGTGCGGAATTGCTTTGATCGAGGAGTTGAGCTTTTTGGCAGTCGAAATTAAGACCGAAACAATTGAATATCATGGGCGAAGCACGATGCTGGTCTCCGTTAAAAACGGCGAGGCCGCCATCGGTATCTGTTCTGCGGGGTACAACGGATTAGGCGGAGCGAACGCGATAAATAAGATCTTTTTTATTGGAAACGATCCGATCGTAAACATAGTCTGCCCCGCGCGCGGAAACAATCAAAGCGACAAAATGCTTGCTGTCGCTCCCGGGTTTGTGGGCTATGATCAGAAGATAAACGCAGTTATTAACGGCTGCTTTGATAAGCTGAACGGCGGCGAGGCGCTCACCACGGGAATGCGCGATATTTTCAATATGCTCCAGGACGGCGTGTACGCGGTATATTTATCGGATTATTACCCCACCGACGGAAACAGCTCGTTCTTCTGGGGAGCGTACAACATTCTTCACGACGTTCACGGCACAGCCGAGCACGGGCGCGTCGTGGGCCAGCGCACATTCAAACCGTGCTTTCTGATTCCGTCACAGCCGCTGGATTATTACGCGCCTAAGACAAAGGTCAACACCGACGATCTGGTGAAGCGCCGCAAGATCCAAGGCATAGTTTACCATCTGTCGGGATTTCATTCGGTAGTGCTTAAGGGACATCACGGCGCGGTATGCTGTGTTGACAACGAGGTTCCTTTTACCTGCGCGGTTATAGAAAAGATTTGCGAGCCATACACCAAAAAGTTTGTTCCGCCGCAGCCGGCGGCCGCTCCCGTTCCGGATATCGATCCCGATAACCCCGAGGCGGCTCCCTCGGAAGAAGCGGCTGCTGCGCCACCTCCCGTGTCCGTACCGATCGCTGTCCCCGAGGGAATAACGGGGTTCCGCTGCGCGTCGCTCAAGCTTCCGCTGGACGTATTCCCGAAGGATATGCTGAGAATGCTGATCGAGGAACGCGCGGAATACAAGCCGCGCCAGTTCGATATTCTTATAGCAAAGCTGAACACGGTTCGCAAAAAGGCGCTCAGCAACAATGTGCTGCCGTTTTCCGTTCTCGAAAAGACCGACACGCTGCCCGACTGCGACATGGTGGAAAGCGCCTACGCGATCGACGGACTCTCTGACGAACAGCTTGATCATCTGTTGGCGGGCGACGTGGAGTGCAACGGCGAGATCATTATTTCACCGAATTTCTATTCCAGCATAGTCACCGCGTGCAACTATCTGCAATTTACGGATATGAAGCGGTTTGTGGACTTCTCCATCGCCATTCTCGACAATCCCGAGCTTTCGGCGACGCATGAGTATGTAGCGCACCGCGCGCTCTCCCAGATCTCCAATAAAAAGCTCGGAGCTTTCTTTGCGGGAGTTGTGAGCAGCAGAGACGCTAAGTATGAAAAAATAATGACCGTAGCGCAGACGTTTATGGAGCGCAGCAAAAACAGATAACCTCTATAATGTTTACGAGGGGCAAGTTATTTAAAAAGAAATTTCAAAACCGGCTCACTCCGTTCGCCTAGCCAATCCCCGACGCCCGCCGCGCTTCGCGCGGTGCGCGCCGGGAATTGCTTTTTGAAATTTCTCCTGCGTGTTTTAAATTGTTGATTTTGACTTTTTATACAGTCTGAGGTAAGAGATTTTGGTCTCTTACCTTTTTTCTGCAAATTCCGAAAAAATTTTCAAAAATTGTAAGATTGTCACTCCCGAATCCGTCATTAAGAGTGAAGGGACAAAATCGCTCGAGCTTTTCCTTAATGATATAACAATATTTTAACAAGGAGTGACGATCAATGTATAACAGTCCCGCCATATCTATGACGAAAAATACGGCGGAAGCCTTCGTTGAACACGAATTTCCGCCAAGCAATGAGGTGACAGGATTGACAGACAATGAAATTATTTCGCTTTTCAACGCAAGAAACGAGCGCGCACTTTCCGCGGTAAGCGAAAAATACGGCGTCAACTGTTCAAGAATAGCAAAAAACATACTGAAAAACGATCAGGACGCGGAGGAATGTGTGAACGATACATATTTAAAGGTCTGGGAGAGCATTCCGCCCGAACAGCCGGACAGCCTTTGCGCCTATGTCGCGAAGGTAACGCGCAATTCCGCTATAGACCGCTACCGCAGCGAGCACTCCGAAAAGCGCGGCGGCGGAGAGATCCCGCTTATCCTCGACGAGCTTGCGGAGTGTGTTTCAGACAACAGCAGTGTGGAGCTTACTGCCGAACGTCATGAGCTTCTGGCTGCCGTAAACGAGTATCTCGAAACGCTTCCCGAGGAGAAGCGCATTGCTTTCGTTTCAAGATACACCCTGTGCGAGAGCGTAAAGTCCATCGCGCAGCGCCTCGGCATAACACAGAACAACGTTTCCGTCAATCTCGGCAGAACCCGCAAAGGTCTTATTGACTATTTGAAGAGAAAGGGGTTTGAGATATGAATAATACACAGCTTTTTGAAATACTTGGGGAAATTGACAATAAATTTTATGACGAAGCGCTCGGCGGCGATACCGAAAAGCCGTTAAAAATAGACACGAGCCGCAAACCGCTCAAATGGTACCACATAGCCGCTCCGATAGCCGCGTGTCTTGTGCTGGGTGTGGGGATCTTTACCATATCGCGCTTCCTTGACCGTCCCGCCCCGGTGGACC
>JAIEDJ010000156.1 GCA_029068025.1 Oscillospiraceae bacterium
CCCGAAAGCTCGGATAACTGTTTGTCGGCAATATCGAGTATCCCGACCTCCTTAAGCGCGTTTTCGGCGATCTCGATATCCTCGCGTGTATACTGCCGCGGATATCCGAGGTACGGAAAACGTCCGTGCATTACAAGCGCTCTTACCGTGATAGCGGACGCGGAATTATTCTGCGGAAGATAGCTTACCGACTGCGCGAGGGTTTTGCCCTTGTACTCGGCTATGCTTTTACCGTCTACAAGAATATCCCCGCCCGATATGCCGAGCAGTCCCGAGCAGCATTGAAGCAGTGTGCTTTTTCCACTGCCGTTTGGACCGATTATTGAGGTAATTTCTCCGTCCGAAAAATCGATCGTGATATTATTCAAAATATTTTTCCCGTCATTATTGGAATAATTGGCGCATAGATTTTTTACACTAATCACCGTGAACACCGCCTCTTTTCTTAATTAGTAAATAAATAAAAAACGGCGCTCCGATATAAGAAATGCAGATACCGAGCGGCAGCTCATACGGAGAAAAAATCGTTCTTGAAATTATGTCGCAGACGTTTACGAACGCACTCCCGAACATCACGCAAAGCGGTATCATCACACGATTTTCCGATGTGCCAGCGATCTTTCTGACGATATGCGGAACGACCAGCCCCACAAAGCCGATAATTCCGGCGAAGCTCACCGCAGCGCCTGCCAGCATAGCCGCAGCTCCAAGCAAAACCGGACGCAGCACGGTCACGTTCAGCCCGAGACTTTTCGCGGTTTTATCGCCGAGCGCCAGGATATCCATATCATGCGACAGCAGTATCACGACCGCTAAACCGATCAAAATATATATCCATGCCGGAAATAATTTCGCGAGCGTAAGCCCCGACACGCTGCCCGATCTGAACGCAGTGAATCCCGCTAAAACGTCGGGAAACAGCGTTGTCACGGTGTCCTGCGCCGCGCTCAGCAATGCGCTGACGGCTACTCCCGATAATACGAGTGTCATCTTGGACGCGCCGACTTTCCTTGCGATACCGCTTACCGAAAGTACCGCCGCAAGCGCTCCGAGGAACGCTGCCGCGGGCACGACCTCGGGCTTTCCGGGCAAAAGCGCCAGGCACAGTACCGTGAAAAAACCCGCTCCCGCGTTCACGCCGATAATATTCGGCGCGGCTATAGGGTTCCCGAGAACGGACTGTATCACCGCTCCCGAAACGGCGAGCGCCGCGCCGCAAAGCATAGTTCCCAGCACTCGCGGAAGCCGCACATACAAAAAAATACGCTCAGCTTTCGATAGTCCGTCCTCAAAAAGATCACCGATCAGCGACATCGGAGAGATCCCCACAGCGCCAAGAAAAATGCCCGCTGCCGCCGATATTATCATCAGCAGCATGGCGGCTATAAACGCGTGTTTTATTCGTCTACTCATCGTTCAATATCTCCGCAAGCATTTCATAAGCCTTGTCCCATTCGGCGTTCGGCTTATTGTGAAAGTACTTTGTGGGAAGGAATACGCACCTGTCATTTTTAACGGCGGTAAGACCGTTCCAGGCAGGATTGGACATAAGCGTTTTTTGATAGGATTCCCGCGCTTTTTCTTCGTCGGAGCCCATTATCGTTATAAAAATAAAGTCGGGATCAAGCTCTATTATTTTTTCTGTGCTAAGATCCTCAAGCAGCGACGGAGTTATGTCAGCGATATTTTCGCAATTCATATCGGCGAGCATTTTTCCGGTCATTGAATCGCTGTTTTTCGCCTTTATTCCCGAAGAAAACGCGCGCAGATACAATACGGTCTTACGCTCCTCCGAGCGCCGCTTTTCTATGATCGAGTTGATATTTCTTTCGAGCGACAAGCCGTTTTTCTCATAAAGATCGGTTCTGCCCGTAATATCGGTACAGATTTTTAAAAGATCTAAATAATCCGAGAAATTCTCTATGTCAAATTTCGCGCAGGGTATTCCGACTTGATCAAGCATTTCCTCAAGCTTTTGTCCTCCGTGCGCGGAGGAAAGCAGGACGAGATCCGCGCCTCCATCTATAAGCAGCTCGGCGGACGGGGAATTCATATCTCCGATATTAACGGCACCGTTCGGGAGACTGATCTTTTCATCATCAAACGCGTCCGAGGTCACAAATGAAATTTCTCCGCCCGCGAGCTGCCACACCTCGGCAAGGCTTGCGGAAAAAGCGGCGATTTTTTTCGGAGAAGAAAGGGTGATATTTTTTCCGAATTGATCGGTGAATGTAATTTCGTGTTCTTCCTGTGAGCTTATATTTGAAGGATCGACAAGCGGAGATTTTGAATTTTCTCTGTCTTGGCAGCCGGCGAGCAAAAACGCAAACAAGATTGCCGCGAAAATATTTTTTATTTTCATTTTGGTACCTCTTATATCGCGGAATTATTATGTTCGGAAATATAATTCTCGGCTGCAATTACCGCCCTTGCTCCGTCCGCGGCGGCGGTGATGACCTGGCGAAGCGGAGTAGTCCGCACATCTCCCGCGGCGAAAAGTCCGTCCGCGGTGGTACGGCAGTCCTCGCCCGCAATAACAAATCCGCTTTCATCGAGATCGCAAATTCCGTTCAGTATGTTCGAGTTTGGAATATTGCCGATCGCAGCGAAAATACCGTCCAGATCAAGATGCTTTTGCTCGCCGTTTTGAACAAAATTGATGCCATCGGCGCTTTCCCCGCCGGTAACGGCGGATAATTTTGCTTCCATGATAGGGACGATATTATCCGTATTAAATACACGCTCCTGCAGCGATCTGTTTGCGCGGAATTCGTTTCTCCTATGAATAAGATAAACGGTTTTAGCGAGTTTAGATAGATACAGCGCATCGCCGAGGGCGGTATCTCCGCCGCCGATCACCGCGACGGTCTTATCCTTATATAAAGAGCCGTCGCACACAGCGCAGTAGGAGATCTTCTGTTTGTCTCCGCCCGGAACGTCAAGCCGTCTGTGCGATGCGCCCGCCGCGAAAATTACCGTTTTTGATTCAAGTCGTGTACCGTCCGCAACGCTCACCGTCCAGTTTTCGCCGTCCTTTTTAAGCGAGTTTACCTCTCCCTCAAAGAATTCCGTGCCCAGCTGCTCGGCGTGTTCCCTGAACTTATCGCCGAGATCAAAACCGCTTGATCCGAACAGCCCTGGGTAATTTTCTACGCGTTCGGCGAAGGCTATTTGCCCCGTACCCATGAATTCCTTTTCTATGATAATCGCGTTCAGTGACGCCCTTTTTGCGTAGATCGCGGCGGTAAGCCCCGCGGCACCGCTGCCTATTATAATTATATCGTACATTTTGC
>JAIEDJ010000157.1 GCA_029068025.1 Oscillospiraceae bacterium
CAGTATTACTGCGTCGCTTTCGGCAGCGTTTTGCCGCAGGCATAATGCGCTGACTGAAAAATCCGACTGCGCAATCGAACGACAATAATTGTGCGGTATTGCCTTAATTATATCACACTCTTCCCTTTTTTTCAAGGCACTTTTCAATATTGCCTCGTCAAATTTAAAAAAGATGTATTTTTTTATTATACCCCTTGCATTTTACCAAAAAATGATGTATAATATTTATGTAACAATGTTAACAAATCATCGGAGGACAAAAATATGTCGGTTAATCTTCAAAAAGGACAAAAGGTAGACCTTACAAAGGGCAACGCGGGACTTAAAACTCTTGTCGTAGGCTTGGGCTGGGACGAAGCTCCAAAAAAATTCTCCTTGTTCGGCAAGCGTGACGAGGACATAGACTGCGACGCTTCCGCTTTGCTTATCAATACGAATTCCGGAAAGCTTTCCGGGCCCGTTGACGTTGTGTACTACGGTCAGCTTATGCACAGAAGCGGAGCTGTCCGCCACTGCGGCGACAACCTCACGGGAGCAGGCGACGGCGATGACGAGCAGATCATCGTGGAGCTTACAAAGGTTCCGGCTGATTTCTCTAAAATAGTGTTTGTTGTCACGATCTATCAGGCTGTTGAGCGCAGACAGAATTTCGGGATGATCCGCAACGCGTTTATCAGAATTGTTGACGCAGACAACGGCACGGAGCTTTGCAAGTACAATCTTTCCGAAAACTATGACGGAAAGACTGCCATGATCTTCGGCGAGGTATACAGATATAACAACGAATGGAAGTTCGGCGCTATCGGCGAACCTACCAACGACAACGGTATCGCTCAGATCGCCGCGAGATTCCAGTAAGCTCCGGATCGATAAGATCACTAAAAACGACGGAACGTCATTGAAGAAATTTATACAATTGATTTTGGAGGGTTTATTATGGCTAAGAAGCTTGTTTTGATCTCTGGCATCATCACCATCGCGGCAATGGCCGCTGCGGCTGTCGCATATTTTCTTGTAGGAAAGACCAACCTGTTCGACAAGTGGGAGTTGGACATTGACGACGATGACATTATCTTATAATATCTGATCATCGGAATTATATAAATTCCGCAGCGTGTAAAAGCGGTGCGGGATTTTGTGTGTCTAAAAACATATCGGGCTGTAAAGCTCCATTATTGGCAGTCCGATCACATTACGGAGATATTATGCACGAAAACAAAACCAATGCCATGCGTATGCTGGACAAGCTCAGGATCCCATATGTATCCCATACTTATGAATGTGAGGAATTTACGGACGGAGTACATATAGCACACCTTCTCGGACAAGACTGCGCGCGTGTTTTCAAAACACTGATAACTGCGGCAAAAAGCGGAAAATATTATGTGTTCGCGGTACCGGTTGAGAAGGAAATGGATCTGAAAAAGTGCGCTGCCGTTGTCGGAGAAAAAGCGCTCTCCCCTATCCATGTCAAGGACATTCAGTCGGTCACGGGATACATTCGCGGCGGATGCTCGCCTATCGGAATGAAAAAGCAGTTCCGCACAGTGATCCATGAAAGCGCAAAGGAGTTCGACACTATAATAGTCAGCGGCGGAAGGCTGGGATTACAGTTGGAAATGACGCCTGAAAACCTTGTAAAAGCCTGCTCGGGAGAGTTCGCGGATATTATTTTAAGATAAAAAATACGCCGCAGCTGCCAAACAGCCGCGGCGTTTTTACTTGGGATGATAGCGCAAATACCGATCCCGCTTTAGATCATCGAACAAATTGTGATTACTTTCGCTCAGCGATCTGTTCCTATACCGGAAACTCTGAGCGGGATAAGTATGACGCGCTTAGCGGACTAAATCAGCAGCCGCATCCGCAGCCGTTGTTGTTGCCGCAGCCACAGCCGCAGTCGTTCTGGTTGGAAGTTCCGTTGTTTCCGCAGCAGGAGAAGAGAAGGATCAGGATGATGATCCAGCAGCAGCTGTTGTTACCAAAATTCATACCACACATAGTATGTGCCTCCTTAAATAATAACTGTTGAAACCTCGCGCTCCCCTGTGGAGCTTTCCGTTTCACAGTACATATTATGCGGGTATAAAAAAATGGTTACAGCCGAATATCAGATCTCGAAAAAAATTCGGAAAACGCAAATGCGCCGTCCGGGGAATGAACGGCGCATGCGCATGATTGGAGGATTGATTTTTTTGCTTTTCTCTATGTTCTTATTGTATCACAACCGCTTAAAAAAATCAATAATTATGACAACATTGTAACCATTTTTTTAAAATTGTAACCTTTTTGTAACCTTTTTGTAACCTTTTTGTAATAATTTTGTAACCTTTTCACTTCTAATCTGAAAGAAAGGTGAAAAATTTAAAAAAAGTCTAGCCAAATCATATATATTGTGGTATAATATAAGATGTATAATAGCGAGTATATATGAAGATGAAACAGCAAGTTCAAGGATCTTCAAATTTAATTATAAGGATCAGACAAACATATGATATATCTGGATAACGCCGCCACCACAAAGCCGTGCCCGGAGTGTCGGACGGCGGTGGCTCGGGCAATGGAAAATTCTTTCGGGAACGCAAGCTCACTGCACGGGCTTGGCACCGATTCCCTTCAAATAATTTCGCGTACAAAAAGAACGCTGCTTTCCGCGCTTTCGGGGACAAAAACTCCGCTCGAGGGCGAGATAATTTTTACCTCGGGCGCTACTGAGAGCAACAACACCGCCCTGCTCGGCTCGGCTCACAGATTTTTACACAGATCAAACAAGTCAAATAAGATCGTCACTACGGCGATCGAGCATCCGTCTGTGGCGAAAAATATCCTGCGGTTCGAGGAAGACGGCTATGAGATTACTCGGCTTGCACCCAAAGACAGTGCGGACTTCGTTGAATCGCTGGTCAATGCCGTGGACGAGAATACAGTTCTGCTGTCGGCGATGGCGGTAAACAACGAAACGGGCTTTGCAATCGACATTCCATATTTATATAAGGAAGTCAAACGGAAAAATCCAAAGACGATAGTGCACGTCGACGCGGTTCAGGGATTCCTCAAGGTTCCGCTGGACGGCGACCTGATCAGCGTTTCCGGACATAAAGTTCACTCCACAAAAGGAATAGGCGCTCTCTATATTAAAAAAGGAGAACATATTCTTCCTTTGCTTAGCGGCGGCGGTCAGCAGCACAACCTGCGTTCGGGAACCGAACCGATCGAGCTTATCGCGGGCTTTGAGGCTGCGATAAAAGCGTATAAAGGAACTCATGAACATTTTTCAGAGCTGAAAAACTACCTGCTCGAAAGGCTCTCGAAAATGAACGATATCGGAATTAATTCCAAGGAAGATTGCCTGCCGAATATCGTGAATTTCAGCGTTCGCGGTGTGCGTTCGGAGATCATGCTCCATTCTCTCGAGGAAGGCGAGATCTATGTGTCAAATGGTTCGGCTTGCTCAAAAGGAAAAAAGAGCGAGGTTCTGACCGCGTTCGGAGTTTCGGACAAGGACGCGGACTGCGCAGTGCGAGTTTCGTTCTGCGCGGAGAATACCGCCGCCGAGGTTGACGCGCTCTGCAATAAAATAGAAAAGACAATTGAAAGGGTACGGCGATGAAGGAGATCATTCTTGCAAAATACGGAGAGATTGCGCTTAAAGGCGACAACCGCAGCACGTTTGAGGATATGCTCATGCGCAACATTAAGCGTCGGCTGAAAGCTGTCGGAAGGTTCGAGCTTACGCGCAGACAATCCACTATATATGTAAACCCGCTTGACGATGACTGCGATATAGACCGCGCGGTCGAGTGCATGAAAAAGATCTTCGGCATAGGCGCAATACAGCGCTGCGCCGTATTCCCGAAGGACTTTTCGGCTGTTACCGCGAATCTTAAGGAGTACCTCAATGACGCGCTGAGCAATGCCAAGACCTTTAAGGTAGAAGCAAAGCGCTCCGACAAAACGTTCCCGATGAACTCGCCTATGATACAGCAGCAGCTCGGCGACGCAGTATTGGATGCGTTTCCTCATCTGGGCGTGGATGTACACGAGCCCGAGGTCACTGTTCGGCTTGAGATCCGGGACAACGGCGCGTATCTGTCGGCACTTCGCATAATCGGAGCTGGCGGAATGCCCGTCGGCAGCAGCGGCAAGGCGCTGCTTATGCTGTCGGGCGGCATAGATTCCCCCGTTGCGGGATATATGATGGCAAAGCGCGGCTTGACAGTGGATTGTATCCACTACATAAGCCCGCCCTACACCTCTGAACGCGCCCAATTAAAGGTCGAAAAGCTCTGCGAGGAAATGACCGGGTTCAGCGGCGACACGCGCTTCTACTGCGTACCGTTTACCGAGATACAGGAAGCGCTGCGCGACAACTGCCCCGAGGAATACTTCACGGTGCTTATGCGCAGGCTGATGGTCAAGATAGCAAATAAGATCTGCGGGCGCGACGGCTACGGTGCGATCATCACAGGCGAGAGCTTAGCGCAGGTTGCCAGCCAGACGCTCCCCGCACTGTACTGCACCAACGCCGCAGCGGAGTTCCCCGTGTTCAGACCGCTTATCGGTATGGATAAGATCGAGATCACGGAGATATCAAGGAAGATCGGGACATATGAAACGTCGATCATGCCCTATGAGGATTGCTGTACGGTGTTCTCGCCGAAGCACCCGCGCACCCATCCGAAGATCGAAGACGTGCTTGCCGCCGAGCAGTCATATGATTTCGACAGCATGATCGAGGAAGCGGTCACGAAAACCGAAGTTAAACGCTTCAAATACGGAGAGAGGACAGTGTTCTTGGAATGATAGATGAGATCAGATCCATGAAGCTTCAACATAATTTAAAAAAGCTGGTCAAGGAGTGTACCGGGCGAGGAATTAAAGTAGCGACAGCCGAGAGCTGCACCGGCGGAATGATCTCCGAATGGATAACCTCCGTTCCGGGCAGCAGCGCTGTGATAGAGTTCGGTATCTGCTCCTATTCCAACAGGATAAAGCACAAGATCCTCGGTGTTTCGGAGGAAACGCTTGAAAAATACACCGAATACAGCATTCAGTGCGCCGAGGAAATGGCAAAAGGTGCGCTCAAGGTATCCGGCGCGGACTTCGCGGTATCGACTACCGGGATAGCGGGACCCTCGGGCGGAACAGACAAGGATCCCGTCGGCACCGTATATATATGCGTCTGCGATAAGCACTCAGCCGTAACGCGGCGTTTCGTGTTTGACGGTGAGTTCTTCGCGCTCTCCCGGAACGAGATCCGTATCAAAGCAGCAAAAGCGGCATTAAAAATGCTTCTGAATAAAATTACCGAAAGGGGAAAATAACCATGCCTTCATACTTAAACGATGATGACAACGAAAACAACAAGCAGGAAAAGAAAAAGCTGAACGCCTCAAGAACGATCGCCATGGACAAGCTGGAGATCCGTGAGGAAAGACATTCCGCAAACCGTCACCCCAAAAAGTCAGATAAGATCGCCGGACGACCCAAAAGCGGATTCGCGAGATTCGCGTCAGCGGCATTTCCTCAAGCGGGTGACGCTCCCGGCGAAAAATTCCGTAAGATCTTTCTGATAGCCGCAGTATTAGTGCTGATAGTCGCGCTGGTTATTCTCGGGCTTCAGATACTCGGCATTCAAAAAGGCAACGAGCTTAATGAAAAGATCCGCGAGATCGCCGGCGTGCAGCAGGGCAGTTTGATCACCGGCAGCTACAGCCGCCCCGATTACATTGAGAATCCCGCTCCCGACACCGCGACAGCCCCCGGCACCGAGGAAATACCCAGTTGGTTCAACAATCTTACACCCGTGACCAACACGCCGCTGAATATCAACTTCGCTCCTCTTATAGAAATGAATCCCGACACGCGCGCGTGGGTCAAGATCACAGATACGCTGATCAACAATGTAGTTGTTCAGTCTTACGACAATCATTACTATGTTACTCACGATTTCAACAAAAAAGATTCCGAATCCGGCACGATATTCTCTTCCTATCAGAACAGATGGGACGGAAAAGATGAAAATATCATTCTTTTCGGGCATAATATGCAGAACGGGGAATTTTTCTCTTACCTTGTCCACTACTACCCTGATGATGGCAGCCGCGATCCCCTGTACTTCTACAAGGTACATCCAACGATCATGGTAGCCACTCCCAACGGAGGAAGCGAGACCTACAAGATCTTCGCGGGAATGTTGGTCAACACCGAATCCAAGCACGGAGAGCCGTTCCAGTATATCAATAAAACGTCGTTCAGAGACGTTGATGATTTCAATAATTTTATAATCGATGTTATGGACAGAAGCCGCTTCTTCACCGACGTTGACATCAAGTACGGCGATCAGCTGCTGACGCTTTCCACCTGCCACTGGCCTTACGGAAGAAGCGTTGACACACGCTGGGTCATTCTTGCGAGAAAGGTTCGCCCCGGGGAAAGCGAATATGTTGACACCAGCAAGGCATACCGAAACTATCAGGCAAGAATGTTTGACTACGTTTATAAGATGTACCCGGAACTAACTCCATGGACAGGATCCGTCTGGGATAAGTCCAAGCTGCTCAGCTATTGATCAGACAATGCCGGGAAAACGCTGTTTCAAGGAGGAATTACTATGGAAAAAACCGCAGGCAAGGATAATGTCTTTATCAAGATATTAAAATATCTCATTCCATGGAAGGGCGACAAGCCCACGGAGATCATCCGCAAGATCATCTTTTTGTGCGCGGTGATCGTTCTTATAACAACTATTGTGCTATTTTTATCCGCAAGAGCGGAAAGTCAGCAGAATATAGAGAACAACAACAGCCTGTCCGAGCTGTTTCACGGAACAGGCACCGGCATACAGATAGATACCGCTAAAAAGGAGGAGCTTAAGCAGCAGAATCCGGGAATGCTTGAGAATTTCCTTCCGTTTTTCAGTGAAGAGGGAGTCACAAACAGCAAAGGTCACAAGGTGGAGGCAAATGATATCAAAGGCTGGATCACCATCAACGGATACGGTGACGAAAAACCGCTTGTGGACAACATCATTATGCAGTCTTCCGACAACGACTATTATCTTTATCGCAACTCCTACAGGGAAAACGTAAGATCGGGGACATTGTTTCTCGACTACCGCTGTGACGTTTCGAACGGCAGGAATCCCGGAAATATCGTCGTATACGGACACAATATGCTGGACGCTCCCGGAGAGATCGATTATTTCGGTGTGCTTCTGAAATATTTTAACTACGCCAAGAGCAATTACGGCTCGGACGGAAAGCTCCACCAATCAGATATAGAAGATCCGAACAGCAAGATCAATGATATAACCTTCTACAAGCAGCACCCTACCATCAACTACAGCTCGCTTTATGAGAATTCGACATATAAGATCTTTGGCAGCATGATGGTAAACACAGACCGCAGCGCAGGCGATGTATTCTACTACCACAGTGTTCACAGCTTTGAAAACAAAGAAGCGTTTGACAACTACTGCGCCGAGGTCCTTGACCGCTCATCCTTTATCAATCCCGATGTTGATCTGAAATACGGCGATGAACTGCTGACGCTTTCGACCTGTATTTACGGCTACGGTCAGTCCGCAGACACACGCTTTGTTATCTTCGCACGCAAGACACGCGACGGTGAAAGCCCCGAGGTTGACGTTGAAAAAGCGTATGCAAACCCCTCCCCCAAGTTCTATGATACGTTTTACAAGATGTTCGACTACAAATGGGAAGGAAGAAAGTGGCCGACAAGTATCATCTGGGGCTTCGGTGATAAGTAATTCAAAGCCGCGCTTAACAAGCAGCAAAATTTGGCAAAGGACGGTTTTATGAAACATCTTTCGCTTTTTAAGATCTTTATCGCTCTTTTGATATGCAGCATCTACCTTTTCACCTGTACGGTAATGGGAACGGTGGGAGACGACTCGGTCTCGGAGCCCGCGCCGCCTCCGGATGACAGCGGCGCTCAGGGCGAGGGAACGGTCGACTTTCTGCCGACTGACGACGATCCTGCACAGCAGCCCGGCGGCTTGCCGGAAAATCTTTTTACGCTGTCGTTTAAAGCTCCCCCGCTTGCACAAAGGCCGTTCAGTTCTGGGTATGACCCCAGCGACCGTATAAAGGATATCCCATCTGGTGAAGATACGCCGCCAAGCTCAACCAGTCTCTTATACACAACT
>JAIEDJ010000158.1 GCA_029068025.1 Oscillospiraceae bacterium
TTAGGTTATAATATGATTGTGGGGAAAAGTGGTTGAGAATTCACTGTTTTGGTGAAAAGTGGTTCAAGAAAGAAAACTTCACTATCTGAGATAAGATGAACGGCTATTCGGCGAGCTTGGTCTTAACTCTTTACTCCGGTATAAATAAGAGCGTCATTAACATAACACGCTCAAGGGGAAAATAAAAAATCTACGAAATCGCCGTCTGAGGAGGACGGCCGGCAGCTTTTCAAAATGGGGTATATCGATTTGCGGACGGAAAACAGAAAAAAGATGACAGATCGGTATAAGGCTTTGGCAAGGGGGGAGCGGAAATGTACGGCGAATATGAGCATTCTATAGACGCCAAGGGCCGTATGAATTTCCCTGCCAAGCTCCGCGAGGAGTTCGGCGAACATTTCTATATCGCCAAAAGCTTTAATGAAAAGTGCCTGACGGTTTACACAAAAGAGAGCTGGGATAAGCTCAGAGAAAGTTTAAAGGATAAACCGTCAAAAGTAGCGCTCCCTATCGAACGTTTTCTGTTCGGGAGCGCCTGCGAAGCAGAGCCGGACAAGCAGGGAAGGATCGCCATTGCGTCGGCGCTGCGCTCTTACGCGAATATCACAGGCGAGGTAGTGGTCGTGGGGCTTGTCGGCCGCGCCGAGATCTGGGATAAGGCTTCCTGGGAGGAATACAATAACAGAACTACTCCCGAGGATATTGCGGCAATGGCGGAGGAGATAGGGATCTGATGGAATTTCGGCATACTACGGTGCTGCTTAAGGAAACGGTAGACGGCGCGTTTTCAGACCCAAAGGGCGTTTACGCGGATCTTACCACCGGCGGCGGCGGTCACAGTCTTGAGCTGGCAGAGCGGCTCTCGGGGGGGAGACTGATCTGCTTCGATCAGGACAGGGAGGCCATAGAAGCCGCCGGGGAGCGGCTGAAGGGCTATCCGGTGACGTTCGTGCAAAGAAATTTCAGAGAGATAAGCGCAGTCCTGGACGAGCTTGGGGTAAATGCTCTGGACGGGATCATCGCCGATCTGGGTGTGTCGTCACATCAGCTTGACGACGCGGAGCGGGGCTTCTCGTTCCACAACGACGCGCCGCTTGATATGAGAATGAGCGGCGAGGGCTTTTCCGCGCGGGATCTGGTGAACGAGTACTCGTTTGAGGAGCTGCGAAGGATATTGTACGAATACGGAGAGGAGAAGTTCGCTCCGAAAATAGCGGAAGGGATCGTAAAGGCAAGGGGGAACTCGCCGATAGAAACAACGGGCGAGCTTGCCGAGATAATAAAAAAAAGTGTGCCTGCGGCTTACAGACGGGAGAAAAATCCATGCCGAAAGAGCTTTCAGGCGATAAGGATCGAGGTCAACGGCGAGCTGGACGCGCTTGAGCAGGCGCTTGCCGACGGCTTTGACAGACTTAAGACCGGCGGAAGGATGGCGGTGATCACGTTTCACTCTCTGGAGGACAGGATCGTAAAGAACCGCTTTAAGGAATTCTGTACGGGCTGTACGTGCCCGCCCGAATTTCCCGTATGCGTCTGCGGAAAGCTTCCGAGGGGAAGTTTGCGGACAAAGAAGCCGATCGTACCGGGCGGCGCGGAGCTTTCGGAAAATCCGAGAAGCCGCAGCGCTAAACTAAGGGTAATAGAAAAAATAAGAGAATGACCGTTCCGCCGCGGTTTCGGCGGAGCGTTGAAATTCGGAGGGGAATTCCGGAATTCGCGCGTGAAAATCGTCTCAACTTGTTGAGACAAAGCAGGGGGGATTGGCAGCAATGGACTTTATAACGGACAACACGAATCTCGCGTATGATCTTTCGCGGTTTGACACGTCGGAGAGGGAACGCCGTGAAAAAGCACGCCGTGAGGACGCAAAGAGCAAGATCCGCTTAGCGCCGCAGATATCTTTATCGAAAAGCGGTTCTAAGTTAAAACTTGTGGCGGTGGTCGCGGTATTTTTCGCGGCTCTGCTCACAGTAACATACTTCAACGCCAAAAGCGACGATGTTGCAAGAATGGTTGCCGATCAAGAGATGCTGCTGAATACCGCAAAGGACGACAATGTTTTGCTCCGAAACAAGCTGGACACAGTCGCGAATATCGGATATATTGAGAAGTACGCCGCGGAGAATCTCGGAATGACAAAGGTCGCGCCTTCTCAGAAGAAATACATCGTAGTGAATACCGAGAGCCTTTTCGAGTCGGAAAAGGATGATTCCGAGGGATTTGTCGGATCGGTGAAGAAATGGTTTGGCTCGGTTATGGAATATCTTGGTTTCTGACGGCATAATATTAAGTAAGGCTGAACAAGCCCTATATCCAAGTCCCGGCAGCTAACGCCGGGGCGGGCTTGCCGGCAGACTGCAGGCAGCGTTGCTGTCTTATCAAACAGCAAGGTCGGCGGAAGGCGGCTTTGCTTTTTTGGTTTTATTGGAGGAGAGAATTTTGGCGAATAATTCCAACGGTTTTGTCCGGGTTATGAAGAGATTTTTCGCGTTCCTTAAACGAAAGGACGATGAGGAAGTCAATAAGAAGCCGATCATCGGATATCGCGGCAGGCAGGCGCTTATTCTCCTGGTGTTTGTCGGGTTTTCTGTGTTTATCGGATACAATCTGCTGAAATTTACCGTAGTCGACGGGGATATGTGGAGGCAGAAGGCGAACAGTCAGCAGATGACGCAGACCACCATCAAGGCAAAGCGCGGTACTATCTACGATTCGAGCGGAACGGTGCTCGCACAAAGCTCCACGGTCTGGAATGTCATCATCAACCCTCAGGGAATAAAGAAAGCCAATGAAGAGCGTCTCAAGGCTTATGACAAGAAGCTCGTCAAGTGGCAGGAGGACAAGAGTGCGGACAAAAAGCCGATGGAGCCGTATCAGGATCTCGCGGAGCTTATCTGCTACGGGCTGGCGGAGATATTGGAGGTAACTCCGGACGATATGCTTAACGCCTGCGCGGAGGCAAGATTCCAATACATAGTCGCAAAGCATAAGGTCGAAAAGCCCGAGGTCATGAAGGTTCAGCAGTTTTTGGCTGACAACAATATCAACAGCGACTGTGTTTCCACCGAGGAGACCAGCAAGCGGTACTATCCGAACAATACCCTTGCCTCGGGCGTCATCGGCTTCACCAATTTTGACGGCGACGGTGTGTACGGTCTGGAGGCTTATTACGACGATTATCTCAGAGGTACGGACGGCAAGGCGTTCTATTCAAAGGACGGTCTGGGTCAGGGTATCGACAATATAAATGACAGCATTTACTCGGCGATCGACGGAAACAGTCTGGTGCTCACGCTTGATGAAGTATTGCAGCATTATGTGGAGAAGAACCTTGAAAAGGGTCTTTCACAGTATGCTGTAATAAACCGCGCTACGGCTATCGTTATGAACTGCAAGACGGGCGGGATCCTGGCAATGGCAACTACTCCGTCATATGATCTGAACAATCCTTCGGTGCTCAAGAATCCTTACGATCTGCAAAAGCTCGCGGAAATGGAGGAGGCGGGCGCGTCGGAAGAGGAGATCAGCGCACAGAGATCCATATTCCGCGAAACGCAGTGGAAAAACAAGGCTGTGACGGAGCTTTATTATCCCGGCTCGGTATTCAAGACTGTGACCTGTGCGGCGGCGCTCGATGAAGAGGTCGTGAACATGGAATCGACATTCCACTGCGACGCGGTCTTTGACGTTCAGGGCACAAAGATCAAATGCTGGTCGTCCGCCGGTCATGGCACTGTCAATCTTCAGCAGGCAATAACAAAGTCCTGCAATCCTTCGTTTATTCAGATCGGTCAGAAGCTGGGCGTGGATAAGTTCTGCAATTATTTCGAGGCGTTCGGATTTACCGAAAGAACGGGGATAGATCTTCCGGGAGAGGCGCAGAGCCTGTATGTTCCGCGCGCGAGAATGGGTCAGGTAGAGCTTGCGTCGTCTGCGTTCGGTCAGACGAACAAGATCACTCCTATACAGATGTGCACGGCGCTTTGCGCTATCGTAAACGGCGGTTATCTGGTAACGCCGCACCTTGTTGACAAGATCCTTGACAGCAGCGGAAACGTAATTGAAACGAAGGGCACACAGGTAAAGCGTCAGGTCATTTCCGAGGATACGTCAAAGCAGATGCGCACTATCCTTGAGACGATCGTTTCACAGAACGGCGGCTCGAACGCGTATATCATGGGACACCGCATAGGCGGCAAATCGGGAACGGCGGAGCGTATCGACGAATACAACGCCGCAAAGGCGCTGGACCCCAACGCGAAGATGACCTATATTTCCACCTTTGCGGCTTCGGTGCCGATGGACGATCCCGAGATCGTTATTCTTGTGGCGTTTGACACGCCCACAGGAAGCGCGTTCTATGGTTCTCAGGTGGCGGCTCCCGTTGTTTCGGCGATATTCAATGATTCGCTGGAGCATCTCGGCATCTATCCGACCTACACAGCCGAGGAGCAGGAAGAGATGGATGCTGTGGTTCCGTATGTTCTGAACAGCCTTTCGATGAAGGCGGAGAGCACGCTTGCGGCTAAGGGCTTTAAGGTGAGGATAATCGGAGACGCGACCGCAAGCGACGCGACGGTCAAGCGCCAGATACCAAGCTCCAACGCGACGATCAGAAAGGGCTCGACGGTGGTGCTGTATCTCGATACGGAAACAGAAGCGGAAACAGGAAAAGTTCCGAACGTTATCGGAATGAACGCCGACGAAGCCAACAAGCGTATCACCGAGGCGGGATTTAATATCAAGATAGTGGGCGGCGCGGCGCAGAACGCCGACGCGGTCGCCGTGGAGCAGAGCATTGCGGCGGGCACGGTAGCGGAGCAGGGATCTGTTGTTTCGGTAACGTTCCAGTATAATACGCAGTCGGACTGATGGCAATGGTAAAACGATTTTGTATTATATAGTATTATGTTGATAAAAGCCTCTTGACAAGTTCAATGCGATGCGGTATAATGAACAGGCTGAGATCAACATCATAAAGGCAATTTCTACGCCAAGATCAACGTGATAAAGGTGCAGGAGAAATTTCAAAAAGCGAGGACGAAAGCGGAACGGAGCGAAGCGAAGTGAGCCGTTTTTGAAATTTCTTTTAAATAACCATCCCTTCGTCAACGTTATAAAATCAGCCGAGATCAACGCTGTAAAACCAGCCGAGATCAACGCTGTAAAACCAGCCGAGATCAACGCTGTAAAGGTAATTCCTAGCCAAGATCAACGTGATAAAGGTGCAGGAATTTCAAATAGGTCGAAAAAAATTTAACAAATAACAAAAAATTTTTTTCGACCGGTTCTCAATTGACGGCTAAACGGAACGGAGCGTCAGCGAAGTGAAGCGTGCCGCCAATTGAGAAATTTGAAATTCAAATTAAAATAAGGGGTATTGCAAGATGACAATCGCGGAATTGTTCTCGGGTATCGTTCCGTTGGACTATATACCGGACGCGCTGAAAAATGCCGAGGTCGCGGGAGTTACCTCCGACAGCCGCGAGGCGGAGAGCGGGTTTGTGTTCGTGTGTATCAAGGGCGCGAGCTTTGACGGGCACAGCGCCGCCGAAAAGCTGCTTGAACAAGGCGTTTGCGCGGTGGTCACTTCCCGAAAACTGGGTCTTGACAGGGAGATAAACGTTGAAGATCCGCGGCGGATATACCCTATGCTGCTGTCGAATTTCTGCGGAAACCCGACGCGGCGGATAAAGCTCGGCGCGGTGACGGGCACGAACGGAAAAACCACTGTCGTGAACCTGTGTGCGCAGATCACGCGGCTGATGGGGCACAAGACGGGCGTTATCGGTACGCTCGGTACGGATACGGGAAGCGGACTTGTGTATTCACACGACGGGCCGCCGACTACTCCCGAGCCGCGAAGATTGTATGAGCTGTTTAAGCGGATGGCGGAGGAGAACACGGAGTTCTGCTTTATTGAAGCGTCGTCACAGGCTCTGGCGCAGCACCGTTTCGCGGCGGAGGATCTCGCGGCGGGGGCGTTTACGAATCTTACGCGGGATCATCTCGATTATCATAAGACGATGGAGAATTATTTCGCGGCGAAGCGTTCGCTGTTCGATATGTGCGGGTATGCCGTGGTGAACGTCGACGACGAATACGGCGTGCAGGCCGCCGATTATTGCCGCGGAAATAATATTCCGCTGAAGACGGTATCCGTAAACGGAAAAGCGGATTATTATACGGAATTCGTGAAGCTGTATGCCGACAGATCGGAGTTTGTGCTGACAGACAGCGCTGAAAAGAAGAGCTATCCCGTGCGGTTCGCGATGACGGGGAATTACAATGTTCTCAACGCGGTGACGGCGGCGGTGATGGTTCATCTGATGGGTTTCCCGATGGACGAGGTGCTGTGTGCGCTGGAGAAGATACGCGGCGTGAGCGGCAGACTGGAGACGCTGTACAGCGGAGAGTTCACGGTGATACGCGACTACGCGCATACCGAGGACGGTCTGGAAAAGCTGCTGGCGGCGCTGAAGCCGCTGGCAAAGAACCGCCTGATCAGCGTGTTTGGTGCGGCGGGTGAACGCGACGCGGGAAAGCGTCCCGATATGGGAAAAGCGGCGGCGCGGTATTCGGATATACTGATAGTGACCACGGACAGTCCGCGTCATGAGGATCCTCAGCAGACTATCGACGATGTGGTGAAGGGAATTCCCGAGGGCGTTCCTCACGAGGAATACACCGACCGCAGAGAAGCGGTGCTGCGCGCGCTGGAGCTCGCCGAAGAGGGCGACGTTGTGGCGCTTTGCGGAAAGGGTCACGAGGATTATCAGGCGATAGGCGATGTGTATTATCACTTTGATGAAAAAGAGATCGTTGAGGAATACTTTTCAAGAAAATAAAATGATCAGCGGAGGCAGCTATGATGTTTACTACCGAAGAAATTGCAAAGGTCACGGGCGGAGCGCTCGCGGGGGGCGACGTTAAGGTGGAGTCGGTCTCCACGGACACGAGAACTCTTGAAAAGGGCGCGCTTTTTGTGGCAGTCAAGGGTGAGCGGTTCGACGGCAACGATTATATAAAGCAGGCGGCTGCCGCAGGAGCAGCGGCGGCGATATCCGATATGAAGGCGGGTTCCGTCAAGACGAGCATTCCCGTGATATACGTCAGAAACTCCCGCGAGGCGCAGCTGGCGCTGGCGAGGTATTACCGCGATAAGTTCTCCGTGAGATTGTGCGGCGTTACCGGCTCGGTTGGAAAGACATCTACTAAGGATATGATCAGCGCCGTTCTGGCTGCGCGGTTCAATACGCTGAAAACAGAAGGCAATCTGAATAATGACATCGGGCTTCCGAAAACGCTGTTTCGTCTGGAAGAAAAGTGCGAGGCGGCAGTTATTGAGATGGGAATGAGCGACAGGGGGGAGATCTCCGCGCTGTCAAAGGCAGCACACCCGAACTGTGCGGTCATAACCAACATTGGTTTTTGTCATATCGAGAATCTGAAAACGCGCGAGAATATTCTCGCGGCGAAGCTGGAGATCCTTGACGGGGCAGATGCCGAAACGCCGCTTATCGTCTGCGGCGATGACGAATATCTGGGCAAGCTCACGCCTGCTGATATAGGCGGAAGGCGGCTTGTGAAGTACGGAATGTCGGACGCGTTTGACGTATACGCGGGCGATATCGTTCACAGAGACGACGGCGAGGAATTCTCGGTAAATTATAAAGGAACGTCATATGCGGCGCGTATTCCCGCGTTGGGAGAGCACCAGGTGCTTAACGCTCTGGCGGCGTTCTGTGTCGGTATTGAGTTCGGGATCGCCCCGGAGGAGATCGTTCCCGCGTTTATAAACTATGAAAGCAGCGGAATGCGTCAGAAGGTAGAGCAGCGCGGAGATATGCGCGTTATACTCGACTGCTACAACGCGTCGCCGACGTCGATGGAATCGTCGCTGAAGGTGTTGAAGTCCATGAAGAACGACGGACGGAGGATCGCGGTGCTGGGCGATATGCTGGAGCTTGGAGAGCGGTCGAAGGATCTGCACGCGGGCCTGGCGGAGCTTGCGGACTGCGCGGATTTCTTCTTCCTGTACGGGCGCGAGATGAGGTATTGCGCGAAGGCGCTGAGGGAGCGGGATATTCCTGTGTTCCACAGCGAGAATAAGGAAGAGCTTACAAGGAATCTGCTGGAGAATGTACGCGGCGGGGATCTGATATTGTTTAAGGGAAGCCGCGGGATGAAGATGGAAGAGATCGCGGAAAAGATCAAGGGGTAATAATTTAGCAGGATCTTGCAGTTTCGACAGCAATGCCGCCGCAGTAACATCAGCTATAAAAGTTGATCTTATCAACGCCGCTCCGCGCGAATCACGACTGATTTAAGTCCTCGCACTTCGTGCATTGGACTTAAATCAGCGTGTTTCGCGCTATGCGGCTGGTGATATTATGGTGGGGCTCCGCCCCACACCCCGGCAGGGACTCTGTCCCTGCACCCTGCCAAAGGGACTAGTCCCTTTGGAATCCCGGTTTTTAACTTTAAAAAACCTGCAAATTTTAAAGGAGTACTGTATGCA
>JAIEDJ010000159.1 GCA_029068025.1 Oscillospiraceae bacterium
TGGTGGAGATAAGGGGATTCGAACCCCTGACCTCTTACATGCGAAGCAAGCGCTCTCCCAACTGAGCTATACCCCCATAATATCGGCAATAATTCAAGAAATACCGCCAATATTAAAATTATAGCACAGTTTCAAAGATTTGTCAAGCGGTTTTTCGGATTTTTTTGCTGATCGGCAAAAGCCGCTTAACAGATACTGCGTCTGTTGTAAGGAAGCTCTTTGGGGTTGCGGGAAAGAGAGCAGACTGCGTATAGTCTGTATCCCCGCTTTTAGTTCTTCTTCAGCGTCGGATTAGTGCCCACGGCGCGGTTGCCGTCAACAAGTCCGTCCATGCTTCCGCCCCAATTGTATATGCCGGCTGAAAAATCGGCGGCGGAGAAATTGCGCTTCAGATACGCAAGATCCGCTTCTTTGCTGAATACGGTGCCGACGATCTGCCCCTTTTGGCTATCGAAAAACGCAAGCACATACATATCCTCGTCAAGTATATAATCCCCACTTATTAATCCGACCAGATACTGTTCGGCAGCGTAGCTGCTGCTGTCGTCTTTGCTCAGTTTAAATCCGGGCGCGGTAGCTGTGACCTTGCCGCCGACTACACTGATCTCAATTGTCGCTGACTCTTTTGGTAATTCGCCGCCCCTCATGTGGATGTCGGCTATCCAGCTGTTCAGCGAAGTTCTGAAACTGCTTGCAGTAAAATTTGCGGAGTTCACATTTGCTATCAGCGCCTGCTCCTCAAAGGGATTGAGAGCCGTATTGGAATTGCCGCCCGAATTGATCCCGTTATTCATCGACGGATTCGGCTCCTTAGAGTCGGAGCAGCCTGTAAACAGTGCCGCGCACAGCACAAATGCCGGAACGGCGGATAAAATTTTCTTCTTCATAATAATGTATTCCTTTCTTTGTTTCAGGGAATGATCCCTATAATATCAAACGGCTTTCATGGATCATGAATGACCGCTTATGACAATTGAACGGCGTTGTACTTTTCCTTTATCTGTTTCTCAGTCAAAACTATCACCGTGATAATAAGGAACAGCACAAGGGCGGAAATACCAAAGCCTCCCCATATATATCCCTTGCAGTTCCCGATATTCTCACTCAGATTCTTCCACAATCCGTCCCTGAATATTGAAGAACAAGTGTCAAATACACCTGCGCTCATACCGACCACACAAGCACTTAACAGCAGCCATCCGACTCCGGCGATCTTTTTCTCGGCTCTCCTGTCGGCAAACAAAAAGATCATCGACAAAAACAAAATAAAGATCATAAAACCTCCGGCAACTAATGACACTACGATCGTATTTGTCAACTTTTCTTTCATGTTCGGCAGTGCTTTTGCTAAGTCACCTATATCGCGAAGGCCGCCGATATTAAATTTTCCAAGTTCATTTAGAACGATAGCATTGCAGACCAATATTACGCCAATACACATCAACGCAATGATAAGCAGAGCTTCTCTGAATCTCTGAAAACCAATCCGCGCCTTCGGCGGCTTGCCTCCGACTCTCTGCGCCGTGTTGAGCTGCGGCAGAAAAGGCTGTGCCATCTGCTGAACAGGCTGCGCCGCCTGCTGCCGGACAGCGGCGGGCGCTCCGCAGTGCGGGCAAGCCGGCGCGAGATCGCTGATTTGTGCTCCGCATTCGCTGCAAGTAATAAGTGCCATAATAAGTTCCTCCGTTTTCTTTGTGATGACATAAAATGTCATAATTCGCTATACAAATACATTATAACAGATCAAAAAAGCGTTTTGGGTCACAAGTTAGTGATACAAATTGTTTTTTGTTCAGAGACACAAAAAAGCGGATCGGCATAAAGCACAAACCCGCTTTTTATTATTAATACCCTGTTTATAAGAAATACTCCACTCCGCTCTTGAACAGCAGCTGCTCCTTGTCGCCATCGACGTTTACGCAGCAGTTCTCGGTAAGGCGCTCGGTGTGGCACATCTTTCCGAGCACGCGCCCGTCGGGAGAGATTATACCCTCGACCGCGCACATGGAGCCGTTCGGGTTGAACATCGTATCCATTGACGGCTCACCCTTGAGATCAACATACTGAGTGAGTATCTGTCCGTTCGCTATGAGCTTGCGCAGCAGCTCACCGCCCGCTACGAAACGTCCCTCGCCGTGTGACAGCGGAATAGCGTGGATATCGCCCACCTTGCAGTTTGCCAGCCACGGAGACTTGTTCGTGCAGATCCTTGTATATACAAGCTGCGACTGGTGTCTTCCTATTTCGTTGTAGGTAAGCGTCGGACTTTCCTCGGTAAGCGGCACGATATGCCCGAACGGCACAAGTCCGAGCTTTATCAGCGCCTGGAATCCGTTGCAGATACCGATCATCAGTCCGTCGCGCTTGTGGAGCATATTCTCCACCGCCTCGGCGACCTTGGGGTTGCGGAAAAACGCGTTGATGAACTTCGCCGAACCCTCCGGCTCGTCGCCGCCGCTGAACCCGCCCGGCACAGCTATCATCTGCGAGCCGTCGATCAGCTTTGCGAACGCTTCAACGCTTTCCTCAATGTCGCTTGCCGAAAGGTTGCGTATAACGAATATCTCGCTTTCCGCTCCGTAGCGCTCGAACGCCGCCGCCATATCGTATTCGCAGTTTGTACCGGGGAATACGGGGAGCAATACCTTCGGCTTCGCGATTTTCAGCGATTTGTGATCCAGCAGCAATTCGCAGCCGCCGGTGTATTCCACCTTTTCGGGAGCGGGCAGGAACTTGGTCTTCTGCCTGAACACAGGCTCCAGAACGCCGTTCCATTTCTCCTCCAGCTTTGCCATATCGAGCTTGACGCCGCCGCTGATTATCTCGAATTCGGGGATCGTCTCGCCTATGATCTTAACGCCGTTAGGCGCTTCGTCACCCTCCAGCTCGAGAATAAACGCGCCGTATACGGGAGTGAACAGCTCGTCGTCGGAAAGCCCCTCGAGCTTCGCGCCGACGCGGTTTCCAAGACCCATCTTGAAGATACCCTCGGCAGCGCCGCCGTTCGCAACGCTCCAGACGGAGATCGCCTTCTTGTCCGCGATCAGCTTTTCAACGATCTTGAAAACTTCCTTCACGCTGCTGAAATCGGGAAGTCCGTTCTTATCGTAGCGCGGCGCGATATAACCGATCTTGCTGTACGGGATCTTGAATTCCGCAGAGATAATTTTGTCCGCCTTCGCGGTGGATACCGCGAACGATACCAGCGTCGGAGGAACATTGATCTGTTCCCCGTCCTGTTCGTCAAACGTTCCGCTCATGCTGTCTTTTCCGCCGATAGCGCCGCAGCCGAGCGCGGTCTGTGCCTTGTACGCGCCGAGCAGCGCCGCGAACGGCTTGCCCCAGCGCTCCGCCTTGCCCTGAGTTCTCTCAAAGTACTCCTGGAACGTCAGCCAGCACTTGCTTGAAGAACCGCCTGCCGCGACTACCTTTGCTATGCTCTCCACTACCGCGCAGATAGCGCCGTGATACGGAGACTGCGAGGACACCGCGGGATTGAAGCCCCAGCCCATAATGGACGCGGTAGTCGTGCTTCCGTTCAGCACGGGGATCTTCGCCGCCATTGCCTGAACGGGTGTCTGCTGAGTGCGTCCCGCAAACGGCATAAGCACCGTGCCGCCGCCGATAGTGCTGTCAAAGCGCTGAACCAAGCCCCTTTGAGAGCATACGTTCAGATCGGTGACGAGCTTCTCCCAATCCTCGGCGGTGTTGCGTCTGCCCGTCGAGTAATTTACGTTGACTTCGGGAACGAAAACGTCAGTGTGCTTCTCCGCGCCGTTGGAATTCAGAAACTCACGCGAGATATCAACGATAGTCTTGCCGTTCCAGTTCATCTTAAGACGCGGCTCCGCCTTGACGGTCGCCACAACAGTGGACTCAAGATTCTCCTTTGAAGCAAGCGCGCGGAACTTCTCCACGTCCCCGGGAGCGACTACCACCGCCATTCTTTCCTGAGACTCGGAGATGGCAAGCTCCGTGCCGTCCAAGCCGTCATACTTCTTCGGAACGGCGTTCAGATCGATCTCCAGACCGTCCGCAAGCTCGCCGATAGCAACGGAAACGCCGCCCGCGCCAAAGTCATTGCAGCGCTTGATAAGCCGTGTAGCCTCGGGATCTCTGAACAGGCGCTGGAGCTTTCTTTCCTCGGGAGCATTGCCCTTCTGGACTTCCGCGCCGCAGGAATCCAACGACTGAACGCTGTGCGACTTGGACGAGCCTGTAGCTCCGCCGCAGCCGTCGCGTCCGGTTCTTCCGCCAAGAAGAATTATCACATCACCGGGCGCGGGGCGCTCACGGCGGACATTCTCCGCGGGAGCCGCGCCGACTACCGCGCCTATCTCCATGCGCTTTGCCATATATCCGGGGTGATAGATCTCCGCTACGTGACCGGTAGCAAGACCGATCTGATTTCCGTAGGACGAATAACCCGCGGCGGCAGTCGTGGTGATCTTGCGCGGCGGCAGCTTGCCCTTGAGCGTCTTCTCAACAGGCAGCAGCGGATCACTCGCGCCCGTCACGCGCATTGCCTGATATACGTATGAACGTCCCGAAAGCGGGTCGCGTATCGCGCCGCCCAGACAGGTAGCCGCGCCGCCGAACGGCTCGATCTCGGTCGGGTGGTTGTGCGTCTCGTTCTTGAACATCAGCAGCCATTCTTCGTCCTTGCCGTCCACGTCAACGGTGATCTTCACGGAGCAGGCGTTGATCTCCTCGCTCTCGTCAAGGTCTGGCAGCAGCCCGTCCTTCTTGAGCTTTTTTGCTGCCAGTGTTGCGATATCCATCAGACAAATAGGCTTGTTATCGCGCCCAAGCTCTGTTCTGTCCGCTCTGTAGTCGGCAAACGTATTTTCAATATACGGCGGCTTGATGTCCGCCTTGTCAATGATCGTACCGAACGTCGTATGACGGCAGTGGTCGCTCCAGTAAGTATCTATCATGCGTATTTCCGTAATAGTCGGATCGCGGTGTTCACTCTTGAAATACTCCTGGCAGAATTTGATATCGCCGTTGTCCATAGCCAGACCGTACTTCACAACAAAATCGGCAAGCTCCTCATCCGTCTTTTCAATAAAGCCCTTCAGCGTTTCGACCTCTGTCGGAATGGTATATGTGACCTTAAGCGTATCCTTTTCCTCAAAACCGCACTCGCGCGACTCCACCGCGTTGATCAGATAGTGCTTGATACGCTCGAATTCCTCATCGGAAATATTTCCCGAGAGCACATATATTTTCGCGTACTTAACGTCGGGACGCTCGCCCTTGCACAGCATCTGAATACACTGCGCCGCCGAATCCGCGCGCTGATCAAACTGTCCCGGCAGAAACTCCACCGCGAACATACGCTCATTGTCCCTGAGCTTCGGCAGCTCGAAGTACACATCATCAACAGGCGGCTCCGAGAACACCGTCGGCACCGCGCGCTTGAAATTCTCCTCCGTCAGACCTTCCACATCATACCGGTTGACAACGCGGACGTTCTCCACGGACTTTATTCCGAGAGCAACGTTCAGATCCGACAGCGCCGCCGCGCCGTCCACCGCAAACAATCTTTTCTTCTCCACATAAACTCGATAAACCATTTTGTCCTCCTTATTTAAAAAGCGTTCTCCGCTACATTCACGGCACGTTCCGCTTCGCAGTGTGACCGCCTTAGCTGCGCGGCATCGTGCCGCTTCACGCACCGTTCACTCGTCAGGCGTCGCAACCGTCGCTGCGCTCCTCTGCGACGTCTGACTACGCTCCGAACGCTTGATCCGCAAATTATATGTTGCTCTTAGCGTCAGATCCTTGGCTGCACATTTTTAATGTTGATCTTAGCTTGAGCGCTTAACTCGTCCCAAACACTCTTCCAATGCAGAATTTTTCCTCATAGTCCGTGATACGCACCTTTACAAGCGTGTGGCGCGGGATAGGATCTCCGTAGATCCTCACCGGAAGATAATTCTCCGTAAACCCGAACGAATATTCCTCCGACTTCGGTCTTTCGATCAGCACGGTATGCTCCGTGTTGAGCTGACTTTCAAAGAATTTCGGCTCCAGACTGTCCGACAGATCGGAAAGCACCTTGACCCTCGCGCTTCTCACCGACGGCGGAACCTGCTTCATCTCGGCGGCGACCGTACCCTTTCTTATAGAATAAGGAAAGACGTGAACCTTCGCGAACCCGGTCTTCCTTACAAACTCCAGCGTCTGCTCGAACTCCTCGTCCGTTTCCCCGGGAAATCCGACTATAACGTCCGTCGTGATCGAACAGTTCGGGAACTCCGCGCGAAGCTTGTCCGCTGTCCTTGTAAACTCCGCCGTATCATACCGCCTGTTCATGCGTTTCAGCACCGTATCGCTGCCCGACTGTAACGACAGGTGAAAATGCGGGCACAGCTGCGGCACAGACTTCAGTGCCGTTATCTCATCGTCCGTCAGCCGTTCCGGTTCAAGCGAGCTCAACCGGATCCGCTCAACACCCGATCTTGCGCACGCCTTCACAGCGTCCGAGAGCTTAAACCCAAGATCCTCGCCGTAGCAGCCGAGATTTATCCCCGTGAGGACTATCTCCTTATGTCCGCTTTTAACGCACTCGATCGACTGCTCCGTTATTTTTTCGGGAGCAAGCGAACGCACCCTGCCTCTGGCTGTCGGAATTATACAATATGCACAAAAATTGTCGCAGCCGTCCTCGACCTTTATGAACGCGCGCGTCCTGTCCGTATCGGGCGCAGCGGCGCTTTCGTCATATTCGCGCGTCATTGGCGCGATCTTCACGGTCTTTATACACCGTTCAAGATACTCCTTGATGATCTCGGGAAGCTGTCCCTTGTTGCTGTTTCCCGTGACGATATCCGCGCCAAAGCGCAGCCCCGCTTCCTCGGGATAGCTCTGCGGAAAGCAGCCGCACAGCACCGTCACGCCGTATGGATTCTCGCGCTTGCACCTTGACACTGCGTGGCGGGTCTTTGTCACTGCCATACTTGTGACAGCGCAGGAGTTTACAATAGAGATATCCGCCGTCTCGCCGTCGTCGGCGCGGATATAACCAAGCCGTTCCATTCCCTCGGCTATAGCGGCGCTTTCACAGCAGTTAAGCTTGCAGCCGAGAGTTATTATATTAAAAGTAAGCGCCAAATCCTCACCCCTATTTAAAAGAATTTCAAAATTCGGACTTGGCGGCACGCTGCGCTCCAAATGCAGCGACTGCCTCTATCCCTATTTGTAGCTGTATGTAAAAGCCTGTCTCCATCCGGAACTTTGATCTTTGTC